>NZ_JAMPNW010000014.1:0-103292 GCF_028479545.1 Providencia sp. PROV201 | reverse complement strand
AGGTAGGCGGCAAATTGAGTCATCCCGTGAGCATACATAAGTATGTGACTCGGGTGACTCAATAAAGCCAACACCCCTACGGCTCAAAATATAACGAGTTTACACTCTAAATAATTTTGGGATCTCTCGGAGACACCACGACTTAGCCTCCCCCATACTATCTCTACGCCACGCCATAATAATATTCGTCTCATGGCTAAACTCAGCGCCAACCACCTTCAAACGCCCTTCACGAATATCTTGCTCAACCATTGGGTACGGCATCGTCGCAACACCAAGGCCGGCCAACAGTGCATTGTGTTTATCTTCAATCGTCGACACCGTTAATCGTTGTTGCTTATCCAACAACTGCACCGTTATCACAGGCCGCTCACGTGCGGTATCAGCCACTGCGATCCCACGGTACTTCACTCGAGTCGCATCAGATAACGGTTCTGGCTCTTGGTGAATGGGATGATCCGGGCTCGCCACGTAAATATGATTAATGGTATATAACGATTTAGAGTTAATCTCTGAAGATGATCGGAAATGCATATCAGGGGCAATCACGATATCCGCTTTACCACTTTCAAGGCGCTCCCATGCGCCCGCTAAAACCTCAGTAATTAAAGATAACTGTGTTTCTGATTTTTCCGCCAATCGTTCCACCAGCGGAAAAAGAGAATGAGCAGGAACTAGCGCCTCGCACACGATGGTTAAATGCGTTTCCCATCCTTTTGCCAGGGCTTCTGCATCAGATGTTAGCTTATCAGCGGCTTCAAGTAGGATCCTCCCTCTATCAAGTAACATCCTACCGACATTAGTAAACTTAGTTCTATGCCCTGAACGGTCAAATAAAATGACATCGAGCTCTTCTTCTAATTTTTGCATGGTATAACTCAGCGCAGAAGGAACTCGCCCCAATTCTTCAGCGGCTGCAGCAAAACTACCACGGCGGTCGATTGCATCCATAACCCTTAATGATTCAAGTGTTAATGCTCTCTCTTTACTCATGAAGCTTCTCTTTCAGGAAATTTGAATAAGGGAAACAGATTAACTGGCTAACAATTCAACGTCCAGCTATTTATTATAACAATAGATTATTAACTTATTTATTTTCGATAGGGGGTTAACCATTATGATGATACTAAGACCCGCTAATCATTGCGGCAAAGCTGATTATGGTTGGCTACAAGCGCGTTATTCCTTTTCATTTGGTCATTATTTTGACCCAGACTTTATGGGTTTTAAAACACTCAGAGTGCTGAATCAAGAAGTTATCGCGCCACAAAATGCATTACAGCCAAGAACCTACCCACATGTCGATATCTTAAATATCATCCTAAAAGGGCATGCGGAGTATCGTGATAGCTCAGGTAATACTATCCAAGCGAATGAAGGTGAATGTGTGCGTTTTTCACCGCGCCCAGACCTCAGCTACAGTGAACAAAATGTGTGTCCCAAAACACCGCTAACGCGTTTACAGCTCTGGCTAAATGCTTGCCCACAGCAAGAATCGTTACCTTTGCAAAAAATAACCATTAATGAAAATGAGAACAAACTTATCGCATCTCCTGACGGGGAGGAACAAAGTATTCAATTACGTCAACAAATTTGGATCACCCAAATTCATTTGGCAGCCAATGAGTCATCATCGATAACGCTAAAAGGAAGGAACTCATTCCTTCAATCTATACATGGTGGAGCAACATTGCGTACACCAAAAGGCGAGCAGTTAGGAATGAATTGCAATGACGGGGCGTTTATCCAAGACGATAATCAAGTCATCATTAGTGCAGATAAACCGTTTAGAGGCCTGTTAATCGACCTTGGGGAATAAAAACTCCCCCCTTCCAGCTATAACAGCATGAATTTTGCGAACGGATTCGCAAATTTCATGATTTACATATCCTACATATTGACACGCTTGTGTTAGAGTCCTGCCATTAGCGAGCAAAAAACACGTAATTTTCTTGCTCAAATGCTTTTTTGTTTTGATTTTAAAGGTGTTTCCGTGGCTCTATTCACTCAACAGCGACATAATCAAATTTTTGCTCAAATTCTTAATGAGGTTGTGCCTCAAGACGAATTAGCAAAAAACTTTTCGGTTTCTACTCGAACTATTCGTTCTGATATCAATGAAATCAATGAATTGATACAGCCATATAGTGCACATATTGTGTATGAGCGAGGTCGTGGTTACCGATTGAAAATTGAAGATGAAGCCCTATTTGCCACTTTTACGCAGCAAAATGATGAAGACAATCATATTCCTCGTACGAGCAAAGAGCGCATTGATGCGCTGCTATTAAAGCTCTTAATGCTATCACTCCCCGTAAAGCTTGATGATATCGCTGAAGAATGGTTTATCAGCCGCGGTACATTACAGCAAGATATGGGCGCGGTGCGAGAACAGCTTCAGAAATACCAAATTGCGTTAGAAAGTATTCCTCATCAAGGCATTCGTTTAAACGGTAGCGAGTGGGCGGTTCGAGCTTGTATGACCGAAACTTTATGGCGTCGTTATTCCGCACAGATAACGCCTGATTTATCCACTTTCCGTCCTGATTGCCTTGATAATTTAGACCTGACATACATCGATAAAGTTTTGCATAACAGTATGAATCGCTTTGATATTCGTATTAGTAATGAAGGGCATTTGTACTTGGTTTTTAATTGTGCAGTCACTATTTTACGCATCACTCGCGGCCATGAACTCACCACCGCTGTCAAAGATGATGACAGTGAAGAAGCGATCCGCAAAGCCTGTGGTGAAATATCCAAAGGATTAATCTACTTCCTTGGCAATGACCTTTCAGGGGCAGAACTTAGCTATTTACATGACCAAATTATCGCCCAACGCATTAGTCACCAAGACTCTAGCACGCAAAAAAATGGAACGCATAATGAGCTATGCGAATATATTTTAAATTATATTAATGAATTATATAATTATGATTTGCGTAACGATGAAAAGCTCAAAAAAGATCTCAATACGCATCTCGCTGCGTTGATCACTCGCTTGCAATACCATATTTCCACACCAAATCCATTACTTTCTGATATTAAACAATATTATCCTTTTGCCTATGACGTCACACTGAGCGCATTGACCAGTGCCAGCAAGCAGTTACTCCCTCATCCAATCAGCGAGGACGAATTAGGTTATTTAGCGGTGCATATCGGTGTCAGTCTTGAAAGAAATTATGGCGCAGGCTCAATACGACAAACGGAAGTACTGGTGGTAACAGATGCAGGAAACTCCACGTTTCGCGTGGTTGAATCTAAAATCATGCGTGAATTTCCACAGCTCAAATTTAGCCGAGGGTTAACGTTACAAGAGTACGAGTCCTTGGATGAAGTCTCTGAAGATTTCGTCATTACCACGGTGCGAATTTCAGAGAAAAACAAGCCTGTCATTAAAATCGCGCCTTTTCCGACCCCCTATCAGCTAGAGCAAGTTGGCCGCCTCGCCATGGTTGACCAAACTCGCCCTTATATTATCGAGCGTTTTTTTGATGAACGGTTCTTCATGGTCATTAATGAAAAAATTAGCCAAGAAGCGCTCTTTCAAATGGTTTGCCATAAATTACAGCAAGAAGGCTATGTTACACCCGATTTTCACCCTTCACTGCAAGAGCGTGAGTCAATTGTTTCCACATTGCTCGGGGAAGGCATTGCATTGCCCCACTCTTTAGGGCTACTTGCCAATAAAACGGTAGTTGCAACCGTTGTCGCCCCCAAAGGCATTGAGTGGAATAAAGAAACCAAAGAGAACGCTTATGTCATTTTCTTACTCGCGATAAGTAAAACAGACTATGAAGAAGCAATGGCTATTTATGATTTATTCGTTACCTTTGTAAAAGAAAAAACGACTCGTCGCTTAGTCAGTGTCAAAAATTTCAATGAATTCCAGGTGATAGCTAAAGATAGCTTGGCGCGTATCCTTTAATTTGATAGCAACTTCCACTTTTTAGCGGAAAAGAGGAGGTTGCTGATTTTTACGTGATCCTAACCACAACTCTCGCAAATATTTTCCTATCCTAAACGGCCTGTTTTACACACAAAACGACTAAGTGGAAGCAATTACAACTAATGTAAAATAATTTCCATTTATAATTTCCACTTTCCTTTCCAGTTCATTTTTTTGTTTCCATTTTTTAGTTAAAAAAATAATCAATTGATAAATAACATATTTTATTCAAAGTATTGTTATTTTCATCCTTTTCAGAGAGTTGATTAATGTCAATTCTTCCACTTAACTTCCAAATAGAACAAAAAACACACCAAATATACACTCATTAGCTTCCAAAAAATTTCCACTTACAAGTGGAAATTCCCTGCCTGCAAAAAATACGAATAAGCGTCTAATGTATAAGACATGAAGGAACAGAGTAGTCTAACTTGCAATATTACTTTGGATTTTAAATAGTTATGAGTGAATCAGTTGTCGTTTTTAAAATGTTAGAACATAACCTTGATATTGATGAGGTGACACAAAAACTGCTAGCAGTGATTACTGACTGGCTCAAGCAGGAGGGCTGCTATACCACAGATGTACAACAACAAATGTTGGAGTCTCATTTACGTGCCATGGTCGGTAGAGCAAAAACGGGTGAAGCCTTACCAGAAGTCGATATCAGCCTATTCGATGAAATTTCTGAACATTCGATTACGCTCGCACAACGGGTCGTTGACACACTTCCCGGTTTAGCACCTGAAGAGACCTATTTACTCTCTGTTCACTTTGAAGTCGCACGTTCAAATGATTAATTACTAATTTTGTAGGATTTGGAGAATATTTTATGAAACAGATAGTTGTTGTTATCGGTGACCGTTTAGGTAAAGGCCAAAAAGTGGCTGCAGGTGTTGAAGCTGCCGGTGGTAAAGCTGTTGTTGTTCCGGGTGTCGCTGCTGACATGAAACTCGGTGATGTCATGAACGCAGAGCAAGCTGATTTAGGTATCTCATTTTGTGGTAGTGGTGGCGCTGGCGCAATTACCGCTCAAACGAAATATGGCTATAAAGCTCGCTATGGGATGCGCTCTATTGAAGAGGGAGAAACCGCGATTGCAGACGGTTGCAATGTATTAGGTTTCGGTTTTATGGACAAGGAAGAGTTAGGCGAGCGCTTGGTAAAAGCATTCAATAAAAAATACGGCAACGCTTAATGAAAAAATCTATCGAAACGGTTGTGCGGGTAACAGGGCAAGGCGACACTAAGCAAAAAGCGATAGCTGACGCCTTAAATTCAATTCAAAAAACCGTACTTAAAAACAGCACAGACATCATCCTACGGATAGAACCAAAGGATGTTGAAGTGATTAGTGCTCACTCTCATTCGCGGACAGAAAAATTTCTCTTTCTCTTTTTGCCACGCAAACGTGAACATTTTCGTGTTGTACTCGACGTTTCGCTGGATGTCACTTTACTTTCTGTCAACGAAATACCATTTACAGAACAATAATAGCAATCAGGTCTGGAGTTAATTCCATGAGTGAAACTGCATCTTTTTTAGAAATATTGGGTATGTCCCTAATCATCGGTGGGCTCTGCGGCTTTGGCTTAGGCGCAGGGGCTGCGCGTATGTTCCACGCGCCAACCATACAGGGCATGGGGGCATTCCGTACATTGGGTGAGCTGAACGCTTGTGAAGGCGATCCCGCATCTCACTTTTCTTTCGGCTTAGGGTTCTTCTTTAACGCATGGGCATCGTCAGTTGCTGCAGGGGCATTTACACAAGACGTTGACCACCGCATCATCCCAAACTGGGGGGCCGCAGCGTTACTAACCAAAAACCGTAGCGTTGCTGACACACTGCATAACCCGAAAAAAATGGCTATCGCTTGTGCCATCATCGGGGCACTCGTTGTTGCCTTCTTGAACACTACCGCTTCTGCAGTTCCGGCTGCTCTGCAAACAACAGCCATTAATGTACTAGTGCCTGCCGCAAACTTGCTCGTTAACACAGTGATGCCTGTTATCTTCTGGTTAGCCGCTATGGATGCAGGCCGCCGTTCAGGTTTCTGGGCAACGCTATTTGGTGGTTGTGCCCAATTAATCATGGGTAATGCCATCCCTGGTTTAGTTTTAGGTATCTTGATCGGTAAAGGCGTTGATGACAACGGCTGGAACCGTATCACTCGCACAATGATGGTAACAGTCGTTCTGCTGTTTGTTCTTAGCGGCTTCTTCCGTGAATTCGACCTGAAGATGATCACCTCTTTCAACCTAGATAAACCATTGTGGCTTGAATACGTCCACGGTCTGCTGAGCGGGAAATAATCATGACAACTGAAATTAACAAACAAGATTTTTGGTATGCAGAGTGGTCCTTCCCGATTTTTGTTGGGCTGTTATCAGCAGGGATCTTCGCAGGTACCCACATGTATGTCGTCTACGGCTTTGGAGCATTTAACGAAGTGGCGTTCGTCGCCATGTTACGTGCGGGCTTAGATACCGGAGTTTATGGTGCGGTTGCCGCATTTGGTGCGAGTTTCCTATTTGCTCGGATTATCGAAGGCTCACTGGTAGGTATTTTAGATATCGGTGGCGCGCTACAAACCGGTATTGGCCTCGGTGTTCCCGCCTTATTTTTAGCCGCGGGTTGGGATTTTTTAGTCACTAACTTCTGGATGTCGTTAATAACTGGCTTATTCCTTGGCGTATTAATCGGCTTACTGATTGTATTTGCACGCAAATTCACGATTGCTCAGGCTAACTCAACCTTTGGTGCTGACGTCATGATGGGCGCGGGTAATACCTCCGGCCGTTTCTTAGGTCCACTAATTATTTTAGCCGCGATGGCCGCATCCATTCCAATCGGAATTGGCTCTTTAATTGGCGCATTGATTTTCTATGTATGGCAAAAACCCGTTGCCGGCGGGGCAATTTTAGGGGCGATGTTGTTCGGTTATTTCTTCCCAATCGTCGCCTAACTCGTATCCTCCCGGAGCATCTGCTCCGGGTCACTAAATAACATCATTAAAAACAGGCTCGAAATAGTTCAAAGAGTAGCATAAGAGTAACCAACAACGCTGCGGTTGACATCATAAAGAGGACAACTATGTACACCCTAATCATCAAGCATGGCAAATGTATCGATGGCACCATAATCGACATTCTTATTAGAGATGGAAAAATCGAAGCGGCAGGCCCTGAGTTAGCGAATAATCAGCAAGCCGAAAAAGTCATTGACCTACAAGGAAAAACTTATGTCAGTGCTGGGTGGATTGACTCTCATGCTCATTGCTTTGTTGAGTCACCTATTTACTTCGATGACCCTGATTTAGCAGGAGCCGCTGGCGGAGTTACCTCACTGGTTGATGCAGGTAGTGTCGGTGCTGATGATATTGATAAATTTTATCAGCTCACCCAGAAATCAAAAACGAATGTCTTTTCTCTACTGAATATTTCGCGTATTGGCATCATTGCACAAAATGAACTGTCCGATATGAACAACATCAATGAAACCTGCTTTCAAGACGCTATCGAACGCCACTCAGGCTTTGTCGTTGGTATGAAAGCCCGTATGAGTAAAAGCGTGGTGGGTGAAAATGGCATTGCCCCACTGGTTAAAGCCAAAGAAATGCAAAAAAAACATCATCTTCCACTCATGGTACACATTGGCAACAACCCACCGGATATCGATGAAGTCGCTGACTTACTGACGCGCGGCGATATCATCACTCACTGCTTTAACGGTAAACCCAATAAAATTTTAGGCGAAGATGGCTATCTAAAACCGTCAATTGCTCGCGCTTTAGCGCGCGGTGTCATATTGGATGTTGGCCATGGTGGTGAAAGTTTCAGCTTTAAAGTTGCCGAACAAGCAATGCGTATCGGCACTTACCCTGACATCATCAGTTCAGATATTTACCACCGCAACCGCGTTAATGGCCCAGTTTATAGTCTCGCTTTTGTGATGACTAAATTCCTGTGCATGGGTTTTAGTGCGGAACAAGTGCTTCGCTGTGTGACCGAAAAAGCGGCCAATTTCTTATCTTTGCCAGCGAAAGGGTATTTAAGGCCAGGCTTTGATGCCGACATTACCCTTTTTGACCTCAAAGAAGAGCAAACTGAGCTCACCGATGCAGAAGGCGAACAGCGTATAGGCACACACCGCTTCGTACCGCTGGCCGCTATCGTCGGTGGAAAACACATTATTCATGCACAAGGTGAATCCGAACATGCAATCGATTTATGATAAATATCAGTTAAAACACGTTATTAATGCTTCTGGCCGCATGACAATCCTTGGTGTTTCAACGCCAACGCCAGAAGTTGTCGAACGTGTTGCTTACGGCCTAAATAATTATTTTGAAATTAAAGACTTAGTTAACAAAACTGGCGAATACATTGCTAGTCTATTAAACGTTGAAGCTGCAGTTGTTGTTTCCTGTGCATCTGCTGGTATTGCACAAGCGGTTGCGGCAGTCATTGTACAAGATAACGATGATTTACTGCTCAATTTGCATTCATCCGACAAAGTGGTTCCACGTGAAATTATTTTACCTAAAGGCCATAACGTTAACTTTGGAGCCCCTGTCGACACAATGGTGAGCTTAGGTGGTGGTAAAGTGGTAGAAGCGGGTTTTGCTAATGAGTGCAACGCTGCTCAATTAGCTGCAAAAATCACCCCCAATACCGCTGCTATTTTGTATATCAAATCGCACCATACCGTACAAAAAAGCATGTTGACGGTTGAACAAGCCGCCAAAGTGGCTCATGAACACCAGCTCCCTCTGATTGTTGATGCTGCTGCTGAAGAAGAGCTCACGGCTTACTACCAAGCTGGTGGTGATATTGTGATTTACAGTGGCGCAAAAGCGATTGAAGGCCCAACAAGCGGCCTTGTTATCGGTAAAAAACAGTATGTTGAGTGGGTAAAACGCCAAAGCCAAGGTATTGGCCGTGCGATGAAAGTGGGCAAAGAAGGTATTTTGGGCCTCACCCTTGCTATCGAACAGTATCTCACTGCGACAAAAGAGACGGGCGCAGAGATGGTCAATCGAATGAGTCAATTCATCAGCGATTTAAATGCGATTAAAGGTATCTCGGCCCAAATTGTCTGGGATGCTGCGGGACGTGATATTGCTCGCACTGAAATTAGCTTTGATGAAAAAACGATAGGCAAAACCACTTACCAAATCATGGCTGAATTAAAGCAAGGTGATACCGCGATTTACTTCCGTGAATACAAAGCCAACGAAGGAAAAGTAGAAGCTGACATTCGTAGTGTCAGTACTGAGCAACTTAATGTTATTTCAAAGAATATTCGTTTGTTAGTAGAAGGAATTTAAGATGAAATTGTCACCGAATTTTTATCGTGACCGTGTCTGTTTAAACGTTTTGGCGGGCAGCCATCAAAATGCAAAAGATATCTATGCCGCAGCAGAAACCTTTGTTGTTGTTGGTGTTTTATCTAAAAATTACCCTGATTTAGAAAGCGCGATTGCTGATATGCGCATTTATGCACAAGAAACGGATAATGCGTTATCTGTTGGCCTTGGTGCTGGCGATCCAAACCAATCCACTATGGTATCGTTGATTTCAAAAGAAGTTCAGCCACAGCACGTAAACCAAGTCTTTACTGGTGCACCGATTAGCCGTGCATTGTTAGGCCAAAATGAAACCTTCGTTAACGCATTGATTTCACCAACAGGTACCGTTGGTATGGTTAAAATTTCAACTGGCCCACTAAGTTCTCAAGCGCCAGATGGCATTGTGCCGATTGAAACTGCCATTATGATGCTTAAAGACATGGGAGCTGACTCTGTTAAATTCTTTAATATGAAAGGGCTAACTTATATTGAAGAATATAAAGCCATCGCCAAAGCGTGTGCTGAATTTGATTTTTCTTTAGAGCCTACAGGCGGTATTGATTTAGATAATTTTGCCGAAATTTTGCAAATTGCCCTCGATGCTGGCGTGAAGAAAATCATTCCTCATATTTATAGTTCAATCATTGATAAAGAGTCGGGCAATACTCGTCCAGAAGATGTGCGTCAATTATTGCAGATGGTTAAGCAAGCGGTTAATTGATGCGGTAGTGAGTAGTAAGTAAGAAAATAAATATAAGCGAGACGTTATAATATAAGTCATTGTCACAATGACAGAACAATAAATCCCCCACTCATCAAATATGAGCGGGGGATTTTTTACTATGAGTTAATGACCTATCGTTCTTGCATTCGGTATAATATGAAACCAATAATTATCAGGCACTGGGCTACCCCAAACGCCAAAATACATGGCAATTCCAATGGTTATAAATAAAATTGCTAAGGTTAAAATGGCCATCAGCATACCCGATAACCGAAACTGACGTTTTTTTGTTGGCACTTGCAATGAAAAATCTAGCGTTGATGCAACAGGGCAAGATTCCACGCACGTCATACATCCCGTGCACTCCACTGTTCTTACCGTAATTAACTTGTCGACAGGGATCCGTGACGGGCAATTTTTCGCACATTTTCCACAATCAATGCAGCTTTCCCTATTTCTGCGAATTTTAAACGGTGAAAATAACGAAAATAGCCCTAATAATGCACCATAAGGACATAAATAACGGCACCAAGCGTTACGAATAAACAAGCTTGCCACCACTAAAACGACCACAGTGATAAGCGCAAATAAGCTAATATAGCGAAAGAAATCCAACATTTTTACGTCAATAATGATCCCATAAGGGGACATCATAAAATATTGGATCATCTGCGCAGACATGGAAAATGCAATATAAAGAAAGAAACCTAATAATAAATATTTTAGGCCTCTTAAAGGGATATCGAGCCATTTAGGTAAACTGATTTGGTTTTGATAACGAAAGAGTTTTTTCCCTAACTTACCTGTGTACTCTGATATTGTGCCAATCGGGCACATCCATGAACAGAATGCTTTTTTGAACAGCAAGCTAATCACGATAAAAGAAACTAAAAGAAACATTGAGGCCGCATGAATGACAGGAAAGCTGCCCGTTTCCAACGTATATTTTAAATTCATTAACCCAGCAATCGGCAGCCAGCCTTCAATTCCACCAGGGCGAGGAAGATAAAGCGTTGCCCCACCCGTTTCGTAGTAACGAACCCAGTAATAGAAAGTAATACCGATATAAAGGTTAATTGCTAACAGTGTTACCTGTACAAATTTACGCCAAGTTGACGCGTTTCGCCAATCATTCCAAGGGAGCTTTCCTCCTGTTGTACCGGGGCGACGTTGGTACCTTATACGTGGTTTTTCTATCATATCCGCACATCTCTTTAACATGCATTATAAATACCACTATTCTATTTACATATTCAGAGAGCGTATTGATTTGCATCAGAGGGTTGTGATGTAGATGGTTTGACATAGCAAATGGTGAAGACAAACAAGAGAAATATTTTTATATTAAATAAAAAGATTATGATTTTTTCTAAATAGTTCGTGTTGTACCGAGGTGGCTGAATGCAGCCAACAAAGGTACAGCGCGAAATATGAAGAAAAAAGGGAGTTGGCCGATAAGCCGGGTTCTGTCATGGACAACCATTCATCTAGGCCAGCACTTGCGCACTGGCTCCAGCAACCTACCCGAGTTCAATGCGGGCCGCACCATATGAACCCCTATTTGGTCTTGCTCCGGGTGGAGTTTACCGTGCCACGAACTGTTACCAGTCGCGCGGTGCGCTCTTACCGCACCCTTTCACCCTTACCTGATCCTGTAAACAGGCCATCGGCGGTTTGCTCTCTGTTGCACTAGTCGTAGGCTCGCGCCTCCCAGACGTTATCTGGCACCCTGCCCTATGGAGCCCGGACTTTCCTCCCCTCTACCCGTCTCCCGAAGGGACTACGATAAAGCAGCGGTTGTCTGGCCAACTCCGCGGCGAATTATAGGCACTTTACTGTGTCTTGTACAGACTCTAACGACTTTCATTTACCACTTATATAAATGAACTCGTCTATTTGCTCAAGAATCATTCATCAGCTTGATTATCAAGCATCAATTTATACAACATATTTTTCTTGAGGCCATAAATTTCAGCCGTGATTGCAGCCGCTTTTTTCGGTGGTAACTCTTTTTGTAATAAATTCAAGGTACGAACCACATCCGGTGAAATTGCAGAATCATCTTCAGGCTTCTTATACCCTTCAACAATTAACACCATTTCGCCGCGGTGACGATTCTCATCTTCTTTTACCCAAGCGAGCAACTCCCCTACGGGGCGGCCTTCAATGGACTCCCACGTCTTAGTGATTTCTCGCGCTAAAACAACATGGCGCTCCGGTCCCCAGACTTCCACCATATCTGCTAAACTGTCTAACAAACGGTGGGTTGATTCATAGAAAATCAGCGTGCGAGTTTCTTGTTCGAGTGATTGTAAAACATCTTTACGGCCTTTTGTTTTTGCGGGTAAAAATCCTTCATAACAAAAACGGTCTGAGGGCAAACCTGCGGCAGATAACGCAGTGATAGCGGCACAAGGCCCCGGTAAAGGTACAACTCGAATACCCGCTTCGCGGCAACGATTGACGAGATGATAACCCGGATCATTAATTAAAGGTGTACCAGCATCGGAGACTAATGCGATACTATCGCCTTGTTGAAGTCGACTAATTAATTGATCTGCCTTTTGCTGTTCATTATGATCATGCAGAGCAAACAACCGTGCATTTATCGCAAAATTCTGTAATAGAATGCCTGAATGCCGAGTGTCCTCTGCAGCAATAAGGTCAACATGTTTAAGAACATCCAACGCGCGTTGCGTGATATCCTTCATATTACCAATTGGGGTAGGAACGATATACAGCGTGGATGCCATAACCACAGCTTGATTAGGTTGGTTCATTGTTTCATCCAAATAGCCGGTTTAAAATTAAGCAATTGAAAAATACACCATTGGATACAGTATGCGTCCTTCAATTTTTTTGCATTTGAAAAAAGGGTTAATGTGCACAGCAATGCTGTCCACATTTGCACTGTCAGGGTGCCAAATTGTCTCGGAATATTTTCCGTCAACCCAAAAAACGCCTGAGCAAAGCACATCTGATAATGCTAGCCATTACCAAGCAATCATCGATGCTGCACAAGGTAAGCCTTCAATGGAGGCGATACGCGCCTACATTAGCCAAGAACCTTTATTAAAAACAGCCGCTGAACGCCAAGCTAATATTGATGGGTTATGGCAGATGTTAACACAGTTAACGCCAGAACAAATTCATGGCGTTGGTGCCGATGAAAATATTCTCCAAGGCTGGGTCGATCTTTTAGATATTTATCAAAATAACCGAGATGACACAGATGCCTTACTCGCTGGCTATAACGATTGGAAAATGCGTTATTCAAATAACCCAGCAGTGACGACAACGCCGACTCTTTTGCAGCAAGCCATGATACCTCAAGTGGGTAAAACCCCTAAGATTGCTTTATTTTTACCCATGAGTGGCCAAGGGCAAGTATTTGGCCAAGCGATCATGCAAGGCTTTATGGATGCGCAAAAAGGCCTACCTCAAGGGTCTGCCCCTCAAGCTGCCGTAACACCAGCGAGTAGTGGAAATGATGTCCTCGACCAAATCTATGAACAAGTTGCGGCAACCACAGGTAATGCCCCTACTACTAGCGATAGCGATGTAGTGACATCCGCTTTGCGTATCGATGCCGCCCCTGTGAACACCCAAAGCGTCAAGGTGTTTGATACGACAAACAAGCAAATGCCTGAGCTTATTGAACAAGCAAAAAATGAAGGCTTTAATCTCATTGTTGGGCCATTATTAAAAAGTGATGTTCAAACCATTACCCAAATGGGGGCACCTGTTAGTGTGCTCGCGCTCAATGAACTTGATGCGAACCAATTACAGCCTCGACCAAATCTTTGCTATTTTTCATTATCGCCAGAAGATGAAGCACAAAATGCGGCGGCTTACATGAAAGCTGAGGGCAAGCAAATGCCATTGGTATTAGTTCCCGCTAATGCTTTCGGTGATAGGATAGCCAAAGCCTTTGCCCAAGGGTGGCAAGAAAAAGGCGGCGGGACCGTTCTAATGCAAACCTTTGGCTCAGTCCCTTCTTTAAAAGAGTCAATTAATCGTGGTACAGGGATCCGTATGACTGGAACGCCAGTGAATGCGGGTACACAGTCGATAGATACACAATCAATAGATCCACAATATATCGATTCAACAGGGGCGATTGACAGCGTTTATATTGTTGCTACTCGTGATGAGCTCACCTTAATCAAACCAATGATTGAAATGGCGATTAGCTCCCGCTCTCGTCCTGCGCTTTATACAAGCTCCCGTAGTAACCAAGCAGGGTCTGGTGCAGACTATCGCTTTGAAATGGATGGCGTTAAATTTAGCGAAATCCCTTTACTCGCAGGCGCAAACAATAACTTACGTAAACAAGCTCAACAAAAGCTGAGTAATGATTACTCTTTATTCCGTTTATATGCCATGGGTATTGATGCATGGTCTTTAGCCAACAATTACGACAAGCTGCAACAATCTGGGCAATTTCGTATCAATGGCGCATCCGGGATCTTAAGCACAACACCAAACTGTGTGGTGTACCGAGAATTACCTTGGCTGCAATTTAAACAAGGTAAAGTGGTTTCGGCGCAATAGCATCATTCAATACTTCACTTTTTTTCAGACAAGGACGTCATGAAAATTATGCCAAAAGCCATACAATGGTTAACAGGCCGGTACTATGAGAACCAAGTACTCGCTTTCCTGCAACAACAGGGATTAACATTTGTCGAACGTAATGCAAGGAACCGAGGCGGAGAAATCGACCTCATCATGCGAGATAATACAGGTTGGGTATTTGTTGAAGTTCGTTTTCGCAAAAATTGTGACTATGGAGATGCACTTTTATCAGTAAACTGGCACAAACGTCGAAAACTATTAGCTGCTGCTAAAATTTGGCTCTCAAAAAGACAAGAAAGTTTTGAAACTAGCGCATGCCGTTTTGATATCTGTGCCATCACGGGAAACCGATTTGACTGGGTACAAAATGCATTCAACGAAAATGATGTTTATTAACAGATAAGATAGTCAGCTTTATACACTGTTCATGCAGTCAACAACGCTATAATTCAAATATAATGGTAATACACAAAATGATTTGAATTATATCGAGGCGACAAAGGAAAAACTCGTGCTAGACCGAATAAAAGTTTGCTTTACTGAAAGCATCCAAACTCAAATAGCAGCCGCTGAAGCGCTGCCTGATGCCATTTCAAGAGCCGCGATGATGATGGTTCAGTCTTTACTTAATGGCAACAAAATTTTATGTTGTGGTAATGGCGCTTCCGCTGCTACCGCACAACGTTTTGCTGCGAGTATGATCCATCGCTTTGAAACCGAGCGCCCTAGCTTACCCGCTTTAGCACTTAATACCGATAATGCCGTGTTAACTGCCATTTCGGGTAGTAAGCAACCTTCTGAAATTTATGCGAAACAAGTTAGAGCATTAGGCCAGCATGGCGATGTTTTGATGGCAATTTCAACCCATGGTAATAGCAGTGATATTATTAAAGCTGTTGAAGCTGCAGTCACTAGAGACATGACAATTGTCGCCTTAACAGGCTATGACGGAGGGGAACTCGCGGGTTTACTTGGCCCCCAAGATGTTGAAATTCGTATTCCATCCCAACGAAGTGTTCGAATTCAAGAAGTTCATCTTCTTACTGTAAATTGTCTGTGTGACCTCATAGATAATACTCTTTTCCCACATCAGGACGATTAAGGAGACAAAATGCGATTAATACCAATTTTTGCCATAGTCATCAGTACTGTTCTATTACAAGGCTGTATAGGGGCTGCCGTCGTAGGTTCTGCGGCCGTTGCAACGAAAAGTGCCACAGACCCTCGTACAGTTGGTCAACAAGTTGACGATGGGACCTTAGAAGCTAGGGTTAGTGGACAACTGAATAAAGATAAGGATATCACAGGTAAGGCTCGTATCATTGCGACCGCTTATAAAGGTAATGTGCTGTTAACTGGCCAAAGCCCTGATATGGCTTGGGCTGAACGAGCAAAACAAATAGCCTCTAACGTTGATGGCACCATCGCAGTTTATAATGAAGTCCGTAGTGGAGAGCCCGTTGATTTGGGAACTGCTTCAAAAGACACTTGGTTAACAACCAAAGTGAAATCTAAAATCCTTGCTAGTGATAGTGTTAAATCTGGTAGTGTAAAAGTTATTACTGAAAATGGTGAGGTTTTCTTGCTAGGTGTTTTAACAAGGCAAGAAGGTGATGCGGCGGCTAAAATCGCCAGTGAAACAGATGGTGTTCGTCGAGTAACGACTGCTTTCACTTATCTTAATTAATCATAAACAATAATATATTGTTATAAATACAAAAGCCGTGAGAGAAAAACCATGGCTTTTTTCTTATTCATCCATCAATTGGTTTATTTTCAGATAATTCTTACCTCCTAATAAGTGCATTTGATTCAAGATCCAAGCTTGCCTTTTGAGGACGTAAGAAGATGGTTTTTTTACGCTATATCTATGAGGATTAGGAAGAACTGCAGCTAATAGCGCAGCCTCACTCATTGAGAGCTTGCTAGCAGGCTTATTAAAGAATTTATTTGCAGCCTCTTCAACCCCAAAAACTCCATCACCAAACTCAACTATATTAAGATAAACAGTCAAAACCCTTTGCTTTGACCACAACAGCTCCATAACAGGAGTCATTACTGTCTCTAGGCCCTTTCTTAGCCAGCTTCTCCCATCCCATAACCACAAGTTTTTTACTGTTTGCTGGGAGATAGTTGAAGCCCCTCTAATTGTTTGTTTATTGCTCAAGTTGTGTTTGTAAGCACGCTCGATTGCATCAAGGTCGAAACCCCAGTGATGAGGAAAATTTTGATCTTCTGCAGCAATTACCGCTAAATAAACATACGGAGAAATGTGATTTTCGTCTACCCATTCAGAACGAGATACGTAAGAAAAATTTAAGTTTACCCATGCGGTAATTTGTCGTTCGATCATCACCGCAGAAAAAGGCACTGGTATGTATTTAAATAAAACGACTGAACAAATCCACACCACAAGTAATGAAAATGTGATCTTCTTTAACCAGTGCCATAATTTAGAAACAATAGTTCGCATTCAAATAATCACGCCATTTCCAATACTTTCTTAACAAGCTTATTAATGCCCGTATTTGCTTCAGAAATTGATTGAGCCAGCATATAAGCAGGTGTTGTAACAACTCGGTTAACTTCATCAATTACAATGTCATCAACAGCACATTCAATATGCTTTCCTCCCATAATTTCTATTTGAGCAATCGTTTCACTATCATTACCAATAGTTAGTACTACTGATGTATTTAACATTTTAGGAAGCATCACAGGAGCAATACACATCAGCCCTAGCGGCTTTTTCTGTTGGTGCATTTGGCGTACTAAACTTAATAGTTCTTTATTAATTACACACTCACTTCCTTTAACTGCAAAATCACATAAATTTTTTGCGGCACCAAAACCACCAGGAATTATGAGGGCATCTAGCGTTGAAGCATCAGCTGATGACAAAGGCGATATTTTCCCACGTGTAATACGTGAAGATTCTTCCATTTGATTGCGTTTTTCTGATTTAGACTCCCCAGTCATATGATTAATAACAGTAGGTTGTAGCTCATCAGGTGCAAAAAAGTGAATTTCAGCATTATTTTGACTCAAAGCTAACATAGTTAGCACTGACTCATGGATCTCACTTCCATCAAAAACACCACAGCCACTTAAAATAACCGCAATTGATTTCATATCTTCCTCCATTTGTAGTAAATTATCTCTCAAGCGCTAAGGTGCATAAACATCAATCTTCATCACAGATTTTAATGAATCTTGTAACAGATTCGCTAAATTTTGGTATCTTGATGTTGCCCTTTACAGTGATATACCTAATTTAATGATTTGCAAAAAACAAAAAACACATGCAGATCAACGATTTCCCTGGTGTTGGCGCAGTATTCGCGCACCCCAACTTCGGTTGGGGTTATTTTTTGGTACGTTCATCAACCCAGTTTCTCAAAGTTTCTATATCTGCTTTCCAATCTTGTTTTAGTTCATCCACCCATTCCTGTACATTGTCCCACCATGCTGGTAATTCAGGAGATTGAATCTGTTGTGCTATTTTCTGTAAGTTCTTTAAGCCAACAGAGCCTGCCGCTCCTTTGATTTTGTGGGCTTCCTCAACAATGCCTTTTTGGTCTTTAGCCACCATGTTCGAGTCAAGAATAGCTAAGTAGCCTGGAAGCATTTTTTCAAAGACATCTAGCCCATCATAAATAAGCTTAGGGCCAACTAATTCAATATACTGCTCTAGCATATCGCAATCTAATATTGACTCATCAACACTTGAAGCCTCACGGTCATTCGATGCTTCTTCAGGTTGAACAGATTGCTCACCCCAAAATTGCTCAATAACTTGGGTCAATGCAGGAACTGATAATGGTTTACTCAATACGCCATCCATACCTGCATCAAAGTATTCTTTCTTATCTTTGAGAACATTTGCAGTTAATGCAATTAATGGTGGCAGGTCTTGCTTATCATACTGCTGTTTTAGTTGCCTTGAGATATCTAAGCCTGTCATATCAGGTAATTGAATATCCAATAAAACTAAGTCATATTCCCCAGGGGCAAACATCTCGAGGGCATCTTTACCATTCATTGCCACGTCGACCGTGTTGCCTAAATTTTCTAATACAGAACAAGCAACAACAACATTCAGTTCAATATCTTCTACGAGTAGAATATGCAATGCTGGCAATGGGTAATCGTCTTCAGGATCTTGCTGTTCAATAACATTATTTTCAACAACTGGCGCTGTAATGGATAAAGTAAAAGTGGAACCTTGGCCTATTTCACTTTCAACTTGTATATCGCCTCCCATATTTTGTGCTAAGCGACGAGATACAGAAAGCCCAATCCCCGTCCCCGTAGCGGGTTTACCACCAGCAGAATCTGTTACTTGATAATACATTGCAAAGATTTTATCTAACTCATCTTTCGGTATGCCTATGCCGCTATCCTGAACTCTAAAAAACAATTTATTTTCAGCTTCTTGCCAAATACTAAGCTTCACTTCACCTTTCTGCGTGAACTTAACTGCATTACCAATTAAATTCCATAGGACTTGCCGTAAACGAGTCCCATCGGTTAAAACCGTTTTGGGTAATGCAGGCGCAACGTCCATGACAAATTTAAGCCCTTTTGGCTGTACCAATAACCCACTTAAATTCTCTAAGTCATTCACAAATTCAGATAATGTGATTGGCTGGTTATCTAACTGAACTTTACGGCGTTCAATTTTATCCATCTCAATAATATCATTGAATATATTACCCAAAGTGACGGCACTAACATGAATAGTTTTTAAATAGCTAGATTGTTCCGAAGTTAAATCGGTGTCTAATAAAATTCGACTCAAACCAACAATGCCGTTAAGGGGTGTACGAAGCTCGTGGCTGATTGTAGAAATAAAGGTGGTTTTCTCCCTACTCGCGTTCTCTAACGCTTCCTGATAGCGTTTACGCTCCGTTATGTCACGCCCAAAGCCCATCAGGCCATGTCGTTTGCCAACTCGGTCATAAAAAGGCACTTTACGGAGCTCAAAACAGGCTTTACGGCCATCTGGATATACCAGCCATTGTTCATAAGTGAGAGAAACATTATGACGAAAAACTTTTTCATCGGTTTCCATAACCTTGGAGGCAATTTCAACATCATAAATATCTAATGGCGTTAACCCAACTAAGTGTTTTTCACTTTTCCCAGTCAACAGTTCCATTGCTCGGTTACATCCCGAAAACTCATTATTTTCATTGCGGTAATAGACTAAGTCAGGAGAAGCATCTAAGAATGAACGAAGTAATACAGATTGCTGCTCAAGTTCAATCTGTGTCTGCTCACGGTATTTCATTTCTTGTTTTAATTGCTCAAGGAGCTCTAAGTGAGCGCGCTCGGCCTTTTCTCGTTCGAGAATCTCAAGGTTAAGTTGTTCAATATTTCCCTGCAATTGAATGTTTAAATCCGCATCACGCTTTCGCATAACTTCAAGTTTATCAACCATTCGCGATAAACGCTGCCGAGACTCTTCAAGTTGCTCAACCACCACCGACAAAAAATAGACGGCCAATGGAGTAATAATTAACCCAAAGAAAATTGACCCCACCATGTCGAGGCTATCAACATGCCCTCTTAAAACAATTGTCACTGCCATTTGCATTATCATGGCGAGAACAACCAATGCAGCTGCAAGTAACAGAGAAAAACGCACTAGACCGAGCTTCATCATTAAATCGACATAGTATTGCGCCAGGCCGCGAAGTACTTTCATAACCACCCCTTAGTTAAATTCTCTTTGAATCATATATCAAACAAGGCAGTTTCGGATGATTATTCACTCGAAATGTCGATCCTGCTCATTCAATAGCCATTTTTTACGATTAATGATAAAAAACAATCAGGTATTTTCTTTCTATTAGATAAAGTAAAAGTTCATTTCGGATAACTTTTAATCATAATCACATAAAAATCAAAATAATAGCACTATTGTTCTTTGGGTAAGGCCGCTAAAATCACAGTAAAAGCCCAAGCTATCTCAAGTAAAATCAGACAAAATTCAGTAAGGAATACCATGAGTTCGAATATTTTCGGTCACCAACGTCGCGAACCGCTCAAAAAAGCGCTGGCAATCCGCAAAATAGCGTTTACTGAAATCTATGAGTCCGATAATGCCGTTGATGTACAACAGCAAGCGAGCCGCTGCCTCGCTTGTGGTAGCCCTTTTTGTGAATGGAAGTGCCCGTTACATAACCCAATATCAAAGTGGCTCAAACTTGCTGCTGAAGGAAAAATAATTGAAGCGGCTGAATTATCTCATCATACCAATAGCTTACCTGAGATCTGTGGGCGCGTTTGCCCACAAGAAAAACTCTGCGAATTAGCATGTGTACTTCATGATACAACAGGTTCTGTTACTATCGGTCATATTGAACGATATGTTAATGATACCGCCTTTGAGATGGGATGGCGTCCAACCTCTTCCCCTATTCGCTCTGTAAACAAACGTGTCGCCATTGTTGGTGCAGGCCCTGCAGGCCTTTCTTGCGCTGATGTACTTATTCGAAATGGTGTAAATGTCGTCGTTTTTGATAAACACCCTGAGATAGGGGGATTACTAACTTTTGGCATTCCCTCATTTAAATTAGAAAAGAAATTAATGGTCCAAAGACGAGAAATATTTACAGAAATGGGCATTCAGTTTCAATTGAATACCGAGGTGGGTACAGATATCTCTCTAGATGAGCTTCTTTGCACTTATGACGCTATTTTTATTGGTACTGGTACTTACCAAGCAATTCGAGGCAACGTGCCTAAAAAACCGATTCAAGGCGTTTTTGAATCACTCCCCTACCTAATCGCAAATACGCGCCATTTAATGCAACTTCCTATTCCTAATGATGAGCCCTATATCAATTTACACTCAAAAAGCGTTATCGTATTAGGAGGTGGAGATACCGCGATGGATTGTGTTCGTAGCGCTATTCGCCAAGGAGCGAAGCAAGTTAGTTGTCTCTATCGTAGAGATGAACAAAGTCTGCCAGCCTCACGAAAAGAAGTCGTCAATGCATTAGATGAAGGCGCTCAGTTCCACTTTAATTTGCAAGTCACTCAGTTTGTCGTTAATGAGCAACAACAGCTTACAGGGGTTTACGCCACTCGCACACAAAATGGCAAATTAGAAAATGGCCGCTATCAATTAGAACTCATTGATGATTCAACATTTTTTATCGAAGCCGATGCCGTAATTGTGGCTTATGGATTTGCACCTCATGACCAAGTTTGGTTGAATAACGCGTTAATCAAGCGTGATAAGTATGGTCATATTTTAGCAAACCGTAATAGTCCCATCCCTTTTCAAACTTCCCATGAAAAAGTGTTTGCTGGTGGAGATATAATAAGAGGTTCAGATCTTGTTGTGACTGCGATTGATGATGGGCGTAATGCTGCTGAAGGTATTTTGTTATTTCTAGGGGTTTAGTTATCCATTTATTTGAACATAGAGGGAATATAAAAACAGAGGGTTTCCCCCCTGTTCTTATAATTTGCTGCTAACCCGCCTAATAGGTTATTTAACAACCCTTAAAGAAGGCCTACCTTTTGGTGGTCGTGGTGGTTCATCCCCTGATGGCTCATGTGACTTTTCATCCACAGATTCAGCTTCATGAACTAAAGTAATGTTGTCTTCAGGTTCTTCAACGTGTTCAAAACCTGCTGATAACTCTGCATCATAAGCAGCTTCAGGCTCAAACATCATTCCAGCCCCATTTTCACGTGCATATACCGCCATAATTGCGGCCATAGGGACATAAACTTGGCGAGGTATTCCACCAAAACGAGCATTAAAACGCACTTCATCATTGGTTATTTCAAAATTACCAACAGCTCTTGGCGCAACATTCAACACAATTTGCCCATCACGGGCAAATTCCATAGGAACGTTAACAGCAGGAACGGTGACATCAACCACCAAATGCGGAGTCATATCGTTATCAAGCAACCACTCATAGTGGGCACGTAACAAATAAGGGCGACGTGGTGACATTGCTGTCATTTCCATCATTCTTTTAGCCTCTTGTAGACAAACGCATTTCGCGCTCAGATTCAGTCAACGATGCTAAGAATGCGTCACGTGCAAACACACGTTGCATATATAACTGCAAGTATTTGCTGCTAGATGGGTTCAATTCAATACCAAGAACAGGTAAACGCCATAATAATGGTGCTAAATAGCAATCTACGAGACTGAATTCTTCACTCATAAAGAATTCCATTTCAGCAAAAACAGGAGAAACAGCGATCAACTCTTCAGACAGCTGACGACGAGCATTTGCGGCTTCTTGCGCACTGCCGTTCTCTATTTTACTCATTAATGAATACCAATCATTTTGAATGCGGTGCATCAATTGACGGCTAGTACCACGCGCAACAGGGTAAACTGGCATTAATGGCGGATGAGGAAAACGCTCATCAAGGTATTCCATGATAATGTGTGGGTCATAGAGAGTCAGGTCACGGTCAACTAATGTTGGAACGCTCTGATATGGGTTGAGATCGATCAGATCTTGAGGCAGATGACCGGGTTCGACATGTTCAATTTCAACACTTACCCCTTTTTCAGCCAGCACAATACGTACCTGATGGCTAAAAATGTCAGTAGGGCCAGAGAACAATGTCATTACCGAACGTTTATTAGGAGCGACAGCCATTAAAACCTCCAAAATACAAAATGGACGAAATGTAATTAATTTTTAATTACCCATTACCCATTTTAAAATCCCCTGTGTTTAACTTTCATTTATCCATATTGAAAGTCAACACAACCCTCCCGCACAGTAAAGGCGAGAAATGTGAAATAAAAAAACAGGGGCATATTCTAACAGATTTTGTACAACTTAGGGGCGGCACATCGAAAAAATCATAGATTTATTTCATAACAAGAAAGAAACAGGAAGGAAACTAGAATTTAATTAAAAATTAAATCAAAAATAAAGAATAAAAACCCTAAAGTTAACTCCATATTTTGAGTCGTATTCATTAAAGATATGCCAATTCAGTTAACTAATAATTATTTTTAATTTTAGGCTAAACTATTATTTTCTCTTTAAACTATATATTCGTTCTTTTATAAAGCATCATGATTAGTCGCAGTTATTCTATCATTAATAATAAAAATATAAGTAAAACAATAGACAATAAAAAACCCGTCATTAAGACGGGTTTTTTCATCAATTTTATACCCAAAGGGTAATAAATTAACGTTTGGAGAACTGTGGACGACGACGTGCTTTGCGCAGACCCACTTTTTTACGTTCAACAGAACGCGCATCACGGGTAACGAAACCAGCTTTACGCAGATCAGAACGAAGAGTCTCATCATAAGCCATCAGTGCACGTGTAATACCGTGACGGATTGCGCCTGCCTGACCTGAAATACCACCACCTTTAACAGTGATGTACAGATCCAATTTTTCCAACATTTCAACCAATTCTAACGGCTGACGAACTACCATGCGCGCAGTTTCGCGACCAAAGTATTGTTCCAGTGTACGTTGATTGATTGTGATGTTACCGCTACCCGGCTTAATAAAGACACGAGCAGATGAGCTTTTGCGGCGACCAGTGCCGTAGTATTGATTTTCAGCCATTGCTATAATCCCGATTAAATGTCAAGAACTTGCGGTTGTTGAGCCGCGTGGTTGTGCTCATTACCTGCGTAAACTTTCAGTTTACGGTACATTGCACGACCCAGAGGTCCTTTTGGCAACATGCCTTTAACCGCGATTTCAAGCACACGCTCAGGACTGCGAGCAATCATTTCTTCGAAAGTTGCTTGCTTGATTCCACCTACATGGCCAGTGTGGCGATAGTAGATTTTGTCTTCGCGTTTATTGCCGGTAACAGCAATTTTTTCTGCATTCAGAACGATGATGTAATCACCAGTATCCACGTGCGGAGTGTATTCCGCTTTATGCTTACCGCGCAGACGGCTAGCAATTTCAGTTGCAAGACGGCCTAAAGTTTTGCCATCTGCATCAACAACGTACCAGTCGCGTTTTACGGTCTCTGGTTTAGCTGTAAAAGTTTTCATTAAAACTTACCCAATATTGAAGTTACACGTTGGTGAACACTCATGTTCATAAGCTTTCTGAGGTTCACACGACTCTTTGTCCAGTAAACCTACCCCTTCGAGCAGCCTAACTGGCATTTATGCGTTATTTTTTGGGAAATAAAAAATAACGCTGTAACGTGGGGTCGCAAGATTATAGAGAAGTCAGAAACAAAAATCGACCCCAAATGCATTTTTTTTACGTTTGCTCGAATAAACATCGCATTTTGTACTTAAATTATGCAATCCAGGTAACTTTTGCTAACAACCCTGTTTGATTACTCCCTTAAGTTAAATGCGGTATTTTCAAGTACTCTTCACTTTGCATTTCTTGTAATCGAGACAAGCAACGCTGGTACTCGAAAGCCAAAAGTTTCCCTTGATACAGCGATTCCATTGGCACTTCCGCATTAATAACCAATTTAACTTTTCGTTCGTAAAACTCATCAATTAATGCCAAAAAACGACGTGCTGGGTTTTCATCTGTTGTTCCCATCACGGGCACATTGTACAACAACACGGTGTGGTAGCAATTTGATAGGTAAATATAATCATTTTGACTACGAGGCTCTTCACACAACACTTTAAACTCGATGGCTAACACCCCTTCCGCTGCATGAATAGCTTGCATCTTACGATGGTTAACCTCTAAGACGGGATGTTGTTCTCCTTTCTTACCTGCCAATTTAATGAAAACCTCATCCAAATGCTGACGGTTTTGAGAATTAATCGGGGATAAAAAAAGATGTGCTTGAGTTAAAGTCCTTAAGCGGTAATCAATGCCTGCATCGACATTCATCACATCACAGTATTTTTTAATTTGCTCAATAGCAGGCAGGAAACGCGCTCGCTGCAAACCGTTACGATAGAGATTATCAGGGATGATATTTGAGGTAGCGACCAGTGTAATGCCTCGAGCAAAGAGCCCTTCAAGCAAAGTGCCAAGGATCATAGCGTCGGTAATGTCTGACACAAAAAACTCATCAAAACACAACACATCTGTTTGTTTTTTAAACTCATCCGCAATAATATCTAGCGGGTTCTCTTGCCCTTGCAATGCTATCAAATCTTCTTGTACTTTTTTCATAAAGCGATGAAAATGTAAGCGAAGTTTACGGGTACCTGGTAAACTTTCGTAAAACATATCCATTAGCCATGTTTTCCCACGTCCTACCCCTCCCCACATATAGAGCCCTTGCACGGGGATAATCGGTGCTGTTGACGTTTTACCTAAAAGACGACTAAAGCGTTGCTTTAAACCTGAAGGCTTATCTTGTAAAGTGGAAGAAGTTGCATTAACAAGCTGCTGATATATTTTATCCAAGCGTTCCACAGCGAGCCTTTGGACGTCATCTGGCTGATAGTTGCCATCAGCAAGCGCTTGTTGATAACGCATTGTAGGGGTCATCTGCGACATTAACTGAATAATCCTTAAAAATTTTTCGGTTTTTTTACCGTTATTTGATATACACTGCCTTTATTATAACCAGATTCAGTTATCATTTAACTTTCGGTTAACGAGCCGCTATAGAGTAAGGAAATTCGATTTAAGATTCCACTCTTAATAAGTTGTTGGCTAATTTAACCTGTCGACTTCAAGGCTTGTAGATTTTGTCATCACTTAACTAGTCAGATTACAATATGTTAAGGTGCTTTACTTGACGCTTACATGCAACTTGAATTATTTAAGGTATAGTAACGGTAACAACACTAATTTCTGCGAACATTGAATCTGTGAACATTGAAGTAATGAAGGAGTCAGCATGACCTGGGAGTATGCATTAATCGGATTGATTGTGGGTTTTATCATCGGTGCATTAGTTGTGCGCTATGGCAACCCAAAGCTTCGCCAACAAAAAACAGCGCAAGCTGAGCTAGACAAAAAAAGTACTGAACTCGAAGAGTACCGTAAAGAACTTGTTAGCCATTTTGCTCGTAGCGCAGAATTATTGGATAAAATGGCGCGTGACTACCGTCAGCTATATCAACACATGGCACAAAGTTCATCTGAATTAATGCCTGATATGCCAGCACAAGACAACCCATTTAACTATCGTTTAACCGAATCTGAAGCGGATAACGACCAAGCGCCAGTTAAAATGCCACCAAGAGATTACTCAGATGGTGCTTCGGGTCTTTTCCGTCCTATCGAAGAGAAAGAAAAGTAAATTTTTATCTTTTATCACCAGTAAGCACCACTTACTGGTGATTTTCTATAAAACGCACTAAATTTAGTCACTTTCCGTATGTCTTCCATTATTAAATTTTTATTTAATAATTCTGAACAAGATTTCCATCCAAATATAATTTAACAATTCATTTATATAGTGTATAGAAGTTAAAGTTTCACTTAAAGCACATGTAAATAGATGTAAAAGAGTAGATATTCGCTACCCGTCATGGGAACTTTTGCGCATAATCGGTAGTCATAGTCATCAGTAAAATTGAATCTGATACCAACCAATATTATATCAACGCATTGTGTTTCTTCTAAAATTGCATTCACAGTGAGTTAATAATTTATTCTTGAGAGAATCGACTGAATTATGAAAAGAAAAAACTTTTTTCTTACCGCAGTAGCAATGAGTTTAGGGTTATCTTTAGCGGCTATTCCTGCTGTTAGCAGTGCAGCATTACCCGCCACTTTACCGGCTACAGCACAAAGCCAGAACATGCCTAGCTTGGCCCCTATGCTTGAAAAAGTATTGCCTGCTGTAGTGAATATTCATGTGTCTGGTACTCGCGTACAGAACCAACAAATTCCAGAAGAGCTTAAATTCTTTTTTGGCCCAAATATACCACAGCAACAACAAAGCGTGCGTCCATTTGAAGGCTTGGGCTCTGGTGTCATTATTGACGCCCAGCAAGGTTATATTTTAACTAACAATCATGTAATTGATGGTGCTGACAAAATTCAAATTCAATTAAATGATGGCCGTGAAATTGCGGTTAACTTAATTGGCAAAGACCCACAAACTGATATCGCGTTATTGAAAATAAGCAATGCAAAAGATATCAAAAACTTAACTGCGGTTAGTATTGCAGACTCCGACAAATTACGTGTTGGTGACTTCGCTGTTGCGGTTGGTAACCCATTTGGCCTAGGCCAAACAGCTACATCAGGGATTATCTCTGCGCTGGGGCGTAGTGGCTTAAACCTTGAAGGGTTAGAAAACTTTATCCAAACCGATGCTTCCATTAACCGTGGTAACTCTGGTGGTGCACTCGTTAACTTAAATGGTGAATTAATCGGTATTAATACCGCTATTTTGGCACCAGGTGGCGGTAATATCGGTATCGGTTTTGCGATCCCAAGTAATATGGCTAAAAACCTTAGCGAGCAGTTAATTAAGCATGGTGAAGTAAAACGCGGGATCTTAGGTATCAAAGGTACCGAGATGAACTCCGATATCGCTAAAGCATTTAATATTGATGCACAGCGTGGTGCTTTCGTAAGTGAAGTTTTACCTAAATCATCGGCTGCTAAAGCAGGTATTAAATCCGGTGACGTTTTAGTCTCTGTTGATGGTAAACGCATTAATAGCTTTGCTGAGTTAAGAGCTAAAATCGGTACCAGCCAAATTGGTAAAGAGATCACTATTGGTTTAATTCGCTCAGGCAAACCGATGGAAGTCAAAGTGGTTCTTGAGAACGACGAAGGCTCAGCAACAAAAGCAGAAAAACTGAGTGAATCGTTATTAGGTGCAACAATTTCTAATGCAACCGTTAGCAACACTAAAGGTGTACAAGTTGACAGCGTGGCGCCAAAATCGCCAGCCGCAGCCATTGGCCTCGTAAAAGGTGATTTAATCTTTGGTGTCAATGACGCTCGTGTTGAGACTATTGAGCAATTCCGTAAGATTATCGACGCTAAACCTCCGGTGTTAGCAATGAAAGTATTACGTGATGGTGAAACCTTATATTTACTGATGAAAAATTAATTCATCAAAAACCCTCTGAAAATCAATAAACGGGTACAGTATCACTCTGCTGTACCCTTTTTTTTGTGTTATGCTCAGAACATGTTTAAGCAATAACTAAATATTCTATATCCTATGGTGAAGAAGCTAACTTTATCTGTCATGCTTGGCCTGTTGACTGCATTGATTATTATCGTTGCGGTTCCTTCTTTGCGCCCTCAAGGTTTAGCCGATTTACTATATGGTAAAACAAGCAGTGAACCCGTCAGTTATAACAAAGCTGTACGTCGTGCTGCACCTGCAGTGGTCTATGTTTACAGCAGTTCAAAAGGAAGCTTCTCCCAGTCAGGACGTGAATTAAAGTCTCTCGGTTCAGGTGTGATCATGAGCCAAAATGGCTACATTATCACGAATAAACATGTCGTTGATAACCCAGACCAAATCTTAGTGGCTTTACAAGATGGTGCTATTTTTGATGCCCTATTGGTTGGTTCTGATCCATTAACTGATCTCGCCGTACTGAAAATTGACGCTGATAACCTACCTGTTATTCCAATTAATACACAACGAGTCACTCATGTTGGTGATGTCGTACTTGCAATCGGTAACCCTTACAATATAGGTCAAACTGTTACTCAGGGGATTATCAGTGCAACGGGTCGCGTAGGGCTAAGCTCTACTCGCCGGCAAAATTTCCTGCAAACAGATGCCTCAATCAACTCGGGTAACTCTGGTGGGGCATTAATTAATACCGAAGGTGAGTTAGTCGGAATCAACACGCTTTCTTTCACTGCTGGCCAGGGCATTAGCTCTGAAGGTTTAAGCTTTGCCATTCCTACTGCCCTTGCGACTAAAATCATGGATAAACTAATTCGTGATGGTCGAGTTATCCGTGGTTATATTGGTATTACAGCACGCGAACTGCCTCAAATTAGGTCAAATAACAATAATATTAACCAAATACAAGGGTTACGGGTTTTCCAGGTTGCCCCAAACGGGCCCGCAGCCAAAGCGGGGATATTGCAAGGAGACATCATTTTATCCGTTGATGGCAAACCGGCTATTTCAGCCGCAGAAACCATGGACTTAGTTGCAGAAATCCGCCCCGGGAGCAAAACCGCAGTACAGATTTTACGAGATGGCGAAATTAAAAATATTGATGTGATTATCGAAGAAATTCCTGATGAACAGGCAGGATAATCATTTTAAAACGGTCTTTCGTAAAAAAGGTTGTTCGATATCGAACAACCTTTTTTGATTTATCAAATAGATGAATGAAGCCAACACTTCATTCACCTTTTCAAAGCATTAATCATCTGAATGCACGCGCTGAATATCAGCACCTAAGCCACGTAGTTTATCTTCGATATGCTCATAACCACGGTCAATATGATAAATACGGTCAACTGTTGTTGTCCCTTCAGCAATACAGCCAGCAATAACTAAACTCGCAGAAGCGCGTAAATCTGTTGCCATTACCTGTGCGCTGGTTAATTTTTCAACACCGTGACATAACACAGTATTGCTTTCAATCTCAGCGTGAGCACCCATACGAATTAGCTCAGGGATATGCATGAAACGATTTTCAAAAATGGTTTCAGTGATCATCCCCGCCCCATCAGCAACAAGATTGAGTAAACTAAACTGTGCTTGCATATCAGTTGGGAACCCAGGGTGTGGTGCTGTACGTAATGTCACTGCTTTTGGACGCTTGCCTTCCATATCTAAGCTAATCCAGTCATCACCGATTTCAATTTTAGCTCCTGCTTCACGTAGTTTAGCTAACACTGCATCGAGTGTATCTGGACGTGCATTACGGCAGATGACTTTGCCACGTGAAACCGCTGCAGCAATTAAAAATGTTCCTGTTTCAATACGGTCAGGCAGTACTTTATAGACCCCCCCACCTAAACGTTCAACACCTTCTATAACAATACGGTCAGTACCTGCGCCTGTGATTTTTGCGCCAAGAGTATTTAAGAAGTTGGCTGTATCTTCAATTTCAGGTTCACGTGCCGCATTTTCGATGATTGTGGTTCCTTCAGCTAAGGTCGCAGCCGTCATAATAGAGACTGTCGCGCCCACACTGACTTTATCCATCACAATGCAAGCACCTTTCAAGCGACCATCAACCGTGGCTTTCACATAACCATCTTCTAAAACAATTTTTGCGCCTAATTGCTCTAAACCAGAAATATGTAAATCAACTGGGCGAGCACCAATAGCACAGCCTCCAGGTAAAGAAACTTCACCGTGGCCAAAACGAGCGACCAATGGCGCTAAAGCCCAGATGGATGCACGCATGGTTTTAACGAGGTCATAAGGCGCACAGTATGTCGTTACAGTGCTTGCATCGACGTAAACTGAGCCATTGCGTTTAACTTTAGTACCTAGTTGATTCAATAATTTAATCGTTGTGTCAATGTCCCTCAAATGAGGGACATTCTGTATTTCTACTGGCTTTTCAGCCAATAGAGCAGCGAACAGGATTGGTAATGCCGCATTTTTTGCGCCAGATATAGTGACCTCACCCTGTAAGCGGGTTGGTCCTTTAACTAAAAACTTATCCATTCAAGTATTCTCGTATGTCGAATTTTACAGTCTGTTCGCTTAGGCTTTGAAATCAAAGACCACTAAGTTTACGATCGCGCTCCCATTGCGCAGGGGTGTACGCTTTAATAGACAGAGCATGGATGCGGTTATCCGCAATATACTCCATTAAAGGCGCATAAATTGCTTGCTGTTGCTTAACACGGCTCATACCGTCAAACATGTCACCGACAGCAATAACCTGAAAGTGGCTACCATCACCAGTAACAATAGCCTCATTCAGAGACAGTTTTTCCATCAATACTTGCTTAATTTCGTTGGTATCCATAATGACTCAATTTATTAATTATTTGTGATTTATAATTTTACTCTAAATAGTGCAAATTGCATGCATAGCGTACAGAAGCATCCCAATAAGAATACTCAGAGCTTAATCCCCTATCCTAAAGGATTAGGCTCAACACTTAAACCAAAGAAAACGCCTCTCGTGCCGAAAAGCACATAGAGGCGCTTATTTTTACATAACTTGACCCAATTTAGGATGTTTAACCTAATTGAGGATAATCGCTTGAACCCCATATAGTTCAATCAATGTATTCAAGTTATCACTGACACCGATAATATTCAGTGAACGGTTTTTAGCTTGGAGTTCACTTTTTAAGCGAACCAGCATCGCTAACCCTGTTGAGTCCACGTGCTTAAGACCAGAAACATCTATATTTTCAACCTGTTCCAGCGATGAGTTTTTTTTATCCCAAAACGACATTAACGAATCACGGTCTAATGTCCCGGTGAGATACAGTGTTGTTTCATTGAGTTCCCATGCTAACAACTGACTCATATTACTTTTTCTCTTCTAAAGTAATTGGCGCTTTTGCACTGATTTCTAACTGTTTTGTTAAGCCATCGACACCCTGCTTACGTAGAATATCACCCCATTCATTTTGCTTAGTCGTAATCATGCTCACGCCTTCTGCAATCATGTCGTAAGCTTGCCAATAACCTGTTTTGCTATTTTTTCGCCATTGGAAATCTAAACGTACGGGAGGACGACCGTTGGTATCAATAATCGTCACACGGATAGCCACAATGTTTTTATCACCCAGTGGTTGCTCTGGTGCAATTTGATACGTTTGGCCATGATACATCGCCAATGCTTGGCCATAAACTTGCTCAAGGTAATCTTCAAACGCGTTGAAGTAAGCCTCGCGCTGGGCAGGGGTAGCCCCTTTATAATAGGTTCCTAGCACCAAAGCCCCTGCATATTTAACTTGTACATAAGGTAATAGTTCCTCACGAACAATTGTTCTGAGATACTCGGGGTCTTGCTTAATTTTTGGTTGCTCTGATTTCAAGCGGTTAAACGTTTTCGCCGCCGCTTCATCCATTAATTTATAAGGGTTGGTTTGGTCTACTGCCATGGCAAATGGCGCAATTGCCAACATAGCAACCATCATTAAACGTTTAAACATAATTCATTCCTTTATTCTTCAAAGGGAGCATCAAATTACTGTGCAGTTGACTCTGGCTCTGCACCTTGGCTATCACCACTTTTATATAAAAACTGGCCAATTAAGTCTTCTAATACCATAGCTGGCTTCGTATCTTCAAGGCGCCCGCCATTTTTTAAGATTGCGATACCTAATTCTTCATCATCTGGGCCGATATTCATTGCAATATACTGTTCACCCAACAAACCTGATGTGCGAATTGACAGTGAGCTCGAATCAGGAATATTGTCGTATTCACTCAATAAATCAATTTTCACTTCAGGAACATAATTTTTTTTATCTAATGTGATACTGGCAACTCGACCAATCACCACACCGCCCACTTTGATTGGAGAGCCTTCTTTTAAGCCACCAATATTTTCAAAAGATGCTGATATTTGATAGGTGGATTGGCTTCCTATCGATTTTAAATCAGCGACTTTTAAACATAAAAAGATAATTGCGGCAATCGCCAGCAACATAAAACAACCAACCCATATTTCACTTTTTTTACTTTGCATGACTTAGTTCCCAAACATCAGTGCGGTAAGTACGAAATCCAGTCCTAAAACAGACAATGACGCATGTACAACTGTTCTTGTTGTAGCTTGGCTTATCCCCTCCGAAGTTGGGATGGCATCATAGCCATTAAATAATGCGATCCAAGTAACCGTGATGGCAAAGACTAAGCTTTTGATCACACAGTTGACTAAATCTAGCCGCCAATCAATGGAAGATTGCATTGAAGCCCAAAAAAAGCCTTCATCAATACCCTTCCAGTCAACCCCAACTAATGCACCACCTAAAATACCGACAGCAACAAAAATTAGAGATAACAATGGCATACTAATAAAACCAGCCCAAAAACGTGGGGCGATGACACGCCTAAGAGGGTCAACTGCCATCATTTCAAGGCTAGAAATCTGTTCAGTCGCTTTCATTAAGCCAATTTCAGCTGTTAACGCTGAACCCGCTCGTCCGGCAAACAACAAGGCAGTCACAACAGGGCCTAGTTCACGCAATAGTGAAAGCGCCACCATCATACCTAAGCTAGCTTCAGCACTAAACGTCGTGAGAACCAAATAACCTTGTAACCCTAAAACCATCCCAATAAATAACCCTGAGACGGCAACGATCAGCAATGACTGCACACCAATGGCGTACAATTGCTTCATCAATAATGGCCATTGTTTACGAAACTCTGGTTTGCCAAGTAAGGCGCGAAACAGCATGTAGCCTGCTCGACCAAACGCGGAAAATATGTCAATCCATCGGCGTCCGAAGGCTGCAATCGCCTTTATTATCATTTTATTTACCCTAATAAATCAGCTAGATAATCATTGGCGGGAAAACGAAATGGAACAGGCCCATCCGCAATACCATCAAGGAATTGTCGCACACGAGGGTCTTGGTTTTCACGCAATTCTTCACCCGTTCCCTGAGCAATGACATGCTGCTGCGCAACAATATAAGCATTATCTGCAATGCTCAATACCTCTGGAACATCATGGGAAACCACGACACAGGTGACACCCAATGCTTGATTAAGCTCATCAATCAATTTAACCAAAACACCCATAGTAATCGGATCTTGACCAACAAAAGGCTCATCAAACATGATTAAATCAGGATCTAGAGCGATAGCACGCGCTAAAGCTGCCCGCCTAGCCATACCTCCCGATAACTCAGATGGCATTAATTTTGCGGCTCCTCGCAAGCCAACCGCCTCTAATTTCATCATCACTGTAGTATGGATCAGCGATTCAGGCAGGTTAGTGTGCTCACGCAACGGGAAAGCCACATTATTGAATACGTCCATGTCTGTGAATAACGCCCCCGACTGAAACAGCATGCTCATCTTTTTACGAGACTGATACAGTTTTGAGCGTGACAGTGCAGGAATATTGTCACCATCAAACCAAATTTCACCTTCATTTGGCCGTAATTGCCCACCAATCAAGCGCAGTAATGTGGTTTTACCGATCCCTGACGGCCCCATAATTGCCGTAATTTTCCCACGAGGAACGGTCAGATTAATATTTTCAAATATTTTCCGATTTCCTCGAGTAAATGACATGTTCCGTACTTCAATTAAGTTGTCTGTCTGTGCTTGCATTGTTAAATAACTCGTTATACACCACGCGTAAATATTTTTATCCGTTCAGATGTTACCGAAAGATAAACTGAAAATCGTCAAATATCACAACAAAATAGAATTTATAGTATTATAGCGTCGAAAATATGACTTTTAGTATTACAACTTTGTTTTTACCTAAAGGAAACAGAGAAAAAACAATATAATTTCTTTATAGTCAGCAAAAGCTTTCGCTATTAACAGCAGATAGCTCTTAGAATGCTATGATTTACCTAACTGAGGATACGCGAATTTGCCTATCTTTTTTTGGTTCAAGATGCTAATAAAACCATCTTATACGTATTAAATTCTACATCGAAGTGCCAAAAAATACTTATTAAGTCTAAAACTAACATTAAAAAGTGCTTAACTGACAAAATACTTACTGATACCAAGTATTCGTTATACAATTTGATTTCGCTAATCCGATTAACTTAAAAGCTACGCATGGAACTAGAAATGTCAAACTTCGATTTTCAGAAAGTAGGTAAAGAAGTTCTCCATATCGAACATGAAGGTTTAAAAAACCTAGAACAATATATCAATACTGATTTTGACCGCGCTTGCCAGCTTATTTTTAACTGTGAAGGCAAAGTCGTCGTAATGGGAATGGGGAAATCGGGGCATATTGGGCGTAAAATTGCTGCCACACTAGCGAGCACAGGTACGCCGTCATTTTTTGTTCATCCAGGAGAAGCTAGCCACGGCGACCTTGGGATGATTACGCATAAAGATGTTGTGTTAGCCATTTCAAATTCTGGGGAGTCAGGGGAAATTTTAGCTTTACTCCCTGTTTTAAAAAGAATTAAAGTGCCTTTAATCTGTATGACTAACAACCCTGAAAGTAATATGGGAAAATATGCAGATGTGCATTTGTGCATCAAAGTGCCTCAAGAAGCCTGCCCTTTAGGGCTTGCACCTACCACGAGTACAACAGCAACACTCGTGATGGGAGATGCATTAGCGATTGCCTTATTAACTGCGCGCGGTTTCACGGCTAATGATTTTGCGCTTTCGCATCCGGGTGGCGCACTTGGGCGCAAACTTTTACTCCTCGTTCGTGATTTAATGAATACGGGTGATGATATCCCCCATATTCCTAAAAGCGCGTCTTTACGTGAGGCTTTAGTGGAAATTACCCGCAAAAAACTGGGTATGACAGTCATTTGTGATGATGACATGAATATTGAAGGTATTTTCACTGATGGGGATTTACGCCGTATTTTTGATATGGGTATCGACCTGAATAACGCTAAAATTGCTGATTTAATGACCCCGGGTGGAATTCGGGTATCGCCAACCATGTTAGCGGTTGAAGCGCTCAATTTAATGCAGTCTCGACACGTGACTTCGTTATTAGTCGCAAATGATAACAAATTAGTTGGTGTGCTACATATGCACGATCTGCTACAAGCAGGTGTTGTATAACAGAAGGAAATACCATGACGTCTACCTTTTTGGAAACCTGCTATGGCCCTGTTGCCGATACTGTTTTAATCAAAGCAGAAAAAATCAAATTACTGATCTGCGATGTTGATGGTGTCATGTCCGATGGCTTGGTCTATATGGGAAATAATGGCGAAGAACTCAAGGCCTTTAATGTCCGTGACGGCTATGGGATACGTTGCTTATTAACGTCCGGTATTGAAGTCGCCATCATTACAGGAAGAAAAGCGAAGCTTCTTGAAGATAGAGCCCAAACATTAGGCATTACATATCTTTACCAAGGCCAAAGCGATAAGCTTTTGGCGTATCACGAACTGTTAGATACACTACAATTATCAGATGAAGAAATAGCTTATATTGGGGACGACCTGATTGACTGGCCTGTTATGGCTAAAGTAGGCTTATCCGTCGCCGTCGCTGATGCCCACCCTTTGCTATTACCGAAAGCGGATTACGTGACTCGTATTGGCGGGGGAAAAGGTGCAGTCCGCGAACTTTGTGACCTTATTTTGCTTTCTCAAGACAAACTAGAAGAAGCAAAAGGTTTATCAATATAACGAATAGATTGAATTCATGAGCAATGCGAAGAAGTGGTTAATTATTATTTTATCCTTGGTGGTATTAGGACTTATCGGTTGGAATTTAGCGGGTAATGATTCCGACAGCGCAGAGGATAAAGTAATTAATGATGGGCAACCTAATTATCAAACTGATGATTCAGTGACTTTTGTCTATAATCCAACGGGTAATTTAGCGTATAAACTCGTTTCAGATAAAATAGATAACTACACTGAAGGGAAAATCACGTGGTTTTCGAAACCTGTTCTAACCACTTATAACGAAGCCGGTGAGCCTACCTGGACAGTTAAGGCTTTCAAAGCAAGGTTAACGAACGATAGAATTCTCTATTTATATAGCGATGTTCAAGTTGATAGCTTAACTAAAGACTCGCAGATCCAACGAATTACAACTGAGAGTGCAGTTGTCAATTTGACAACACAAGACGTTTCATCTGATGATAAAGTGACCATTGTTGGACAAGGTCTCAATTCTACTGGTATGAAAATGAAGGGAAACCTTCGTACAAGAACGGCTGAATTAATCGAAGATGTAAAAACTCATTATGTGTTACAACCAGAAGAGCATTAAAATGAATCAAGTAACTAAGAAACGTTTTATTCAAGGAGCTGTTGCCAGTGCAATTTTGGCTCTTAGCCTACCTGCGATGGCATTAAAAAGTGATACGCAGCAGCCAATGACGATTAATTCGGTCAAACAATCTCTTGATTTAGAAAAAAACGTCACCACTTTTACAGATGATGTTGTTATTAAACAAGGCTCTATTGATATCAGAGCCAATAAAGTGGTTGTTACACGCCCAAGTAGTGACTCAGATAAAATTGTGATTGAGGCCTTCGGGACCCCAGTTACCTTTTACCAGTTGCAGGATGATGGCAAGCCAATTAAAGGCCATGCCAGTAAAGCCCGTTATGAGGTTGATAAACAACTCGTCACATTAACAGGCAATGCTTATCTTGAGCAATTAGACAGCAATATTCAGGGTGACAAAATTACCTATATCGTGCCAACGCAACAAATGGAAGCATTTAGTGATAAAGGCAAACGCGTCACTACCGTAATACTGCCAGCCCAATTGCAAGAAAAAGGCCCTGCAGCGAATAAAAATTCATCAGAAAGTAAGAGTAAATAACTGTTATGGCGACACTAACCGCTGAGAATCTAGCTAAAGCCTATAAAAAACGTAAAGTCGTTGAAGATGTCAGCCTGGAAGTTAAATCAGGTGAAATCGTTGGCTTGTTGGGACCAAACGGGGCCGGTAAAACAACGACCTTTTATATGGTTGTGGGTATTGTTCAGCGGGATGCTGGCAAAATTATGATTGATGGTGAAGATATCAGCCTTCTACCGTTGCATGAACGTGCACGCCGTGGAATTGGCTATCTTCCTCAAGAAGCCTCCATTTTCCGTCGCCTCAGTGTTTATGATAACCTAATGGCTGTGTTAGAAATTCGCGAAGATTTGAACTCTCAGCAACGTAAAGAGCGTGCTGAAGAGCTGATGGAAGAATTTAGTATTACCCATCTTCGGGACAGCATGGGGCAATCGCTATCCGGTGGGGAACGCCGCCGTGTTGAAATTGCTCGAGCACTTGCAGCTAACCCAAAATTTATTTTATTAGACGAACCTTTTGCGGGTGTTGACCCTATTTCCGTCTTAGATATCAAAAAAATCATTCAGCACTTAAGGGATTACGGCCTCGGTGTATTAATCACCGACCATAACGTGCGTGAAACCTTAGATGTATGTGAAAGAGCCTATATTGTCAGCCAAGGACACTTAATTGCTCATGGGTCACCAACCATGATCTTAGAGAACGAACAAGTGAAACGTGTATACTTGGGTGAAGGTTTCCGGTTATAAATTAGCGTATCGTCATTTTTTAGGGAGAATAAAACAGATTCATGAAGCAAAGCTTGCAGCTTAGAGTCAGTCAACAACTTGCAATGACCCCTCAATTGCAGCAAGCCATTCGCTTGTTGCAGCTGTCTACACTTGAGCTTCAGCAAGAAATTCAACTCGCCTTGGAAACCAACCCACTTCTTGAACAAGAAGAGTTAAATTCCGAGTCTGAATCTATTGACTCCCTAAATGAAAATTCCGATACCAGTGAGCTCGATACCAAAGACGCGCTCGAAAACCATGATATGCCAGATGAACTCCCTTTAGATACTAATTGGGATGAAATATATACGGCAGGAACACCGTCAGGGACCAGTAATGATTATAATTTTGATGAACTCCCTGTTTACCAAGGTGAAACAACGCAAACATTGCAAGATTACCTGACGTGGCAAGCTGAGCTGACCCCTTTTACTGATACGGACAGGGCAATAGCCACCGCTATTATTGATTCAATAGATGATTCCGGTTACCTGACAACAGCAGTTTCTGATATACATGAAGGGATTGATAACCCAGAGATTAGTATTGAGGAAGTCATTGCTGTCCTTAAACGTATTCAGCATTTCGACCCACTGGGTGTCGCAGCACAAGACTTAAAAGAGTGTTTATTAATTCAATTGTCACTCTACCCTAAAGAAACTGATGGGCTACAAGATGCGAAGCTCATTATTAGTAACCATATTGATTTACTGGCTAACCGTGATTTTCGCCAGTTAGGTAAATTAACTCGCTTAAAAGAAGATGCGCTCAAAACCGCAATAGACCTGATTTTAACGTTGAATCCAAAACCTGGCCAATCTATCAATACCGGGGAATCGGAATACGTCATTCCTGATGTTTTAGTGAAAAAAATCGCAGGGCACTGGCAAGTTGAGTTAAATACAGATAGCATCCCTAAGCTAAGCATTAATAACCATTATGCTTCGATGCTGAATAATTCAGCGAGTGAAGATGACTCCCAATATATTCGTAGTCATCTGCAAGATGCAAAATGGTTGATTAAAAGCCTTGAGAGCCGCCACGAGACACTATTAAAAGTCGCGACTTGTATTGTAGAACAGCAACAAGAATTCTTTGAGCTGGGAGAGGAGTACATGAAACCGATGATACTGGCCGATATCGCCTATCAAGTGGACATGCATGAATCAACTATCTCACGAGTGACAACTCAAAAGTTTCTCCATAGCCCACGAGGCATTTTTGAGTTGAAATATTTTTTCTCCAGCCATGTTAATACGGACACAGGTGGCGAAGCCTCCTCAACCGCAATTCGAGCATTGGTGAAAAAACTGGTTGCTGCTGAAAACCCAGCAAAACCATTGAGTGACAGTAAATTGACGAGTATGCTGGCTGAACAAGGCATTCAAGTCGCTCGCAGAACTGTTGCTAAGTATCGAGAATCGTTATCCATTCCGCCCTCTAACCAGCGTAAACAACTGGTTTAATTGATAAAATAAGGAAGATTGTATGGAATTTCAGATTACTGGACACAATATTGAAGTTACTCCTGCATTGCGCGAGACTGTTGAGAAAAAACTCAAAAAATTGGAACAATTATTTGATCGTATTAATAATATCCAAGTTGTCTTGAAAGTTGAAAAAGTTCAGCAAATTGCGGAAGCAACCGTGCAAGTCAATGGAGCGGATCTCCACGCATCAGCGGAAGAAAACGATATGTACGCCGCTATAGATATACTCGTAGACAAACTGTCGCGCCAATTAACCAAACATAAAGAAAAACTGAGACAACATTAATACATTGATACGGCTTATTAATGAGCCGGATAATGTTTCAAACCAGATGGTGGGATACACCATCTGGTTTTGTAGTCCTAAGTGAACAATAAAATGAATAGTGATATAGAAATCCAGTTAAACGTTGTTTTATCATCAGCCTGTACACGTAATAATATTGTGTGCACCAGTAAAAAAAGAGCTTTAGAAATTATTAGTGAGCTGGCTGCCGTTGAATTGGAATTACCTGAAAATACGGTATTTGAAGCGTTATTAACCAGAGAAAAAGTTGGCACAACAGGTATTGGTGGTGGTATTGCCATTCCTCATGGAAAGCTGAACGAAGGTGAAAGTAGTCGTGCTGTCGGTGTCTTTTTGCATTTAGAGGAGCCGATTGCGTTTGATGCAATTGATAATCAGCCTGTTGACTTGTTGTTCGCGTTACTTGTGCCATCAGACCAATGTAAAACGCACTTGCATACATTGTCGCTTATCGCCAAAAAATTAGCCGATAAAACGCTCTGTAAACGCCTACGCAGTGCACAAAGTGATGAAGAGCTATACCGCATAATTACAGAGTAAGTGATAAATTATGTATCTTGCCATATGCAAATGATATTGTTATGGTTTCTAAGTAATATTATTTGGCAAATACTGCTTTTCAAGAAGCACATTATTAGGAAACAAAAGGGAGCAAGCTCATGGTGCTGATGATAGTCAGCGGCCGTTCCGGTTCGGGGAAATCCGTTGCCTTACGTGCGCTGGAAGATATGGGTTTCTATTGCGTAGATAACCTACCGGTTGTATTACTACCGGAGTTAGCGAATTCACTGGCTGATCGTAATATTTCAGCAGCGGTAAGCATCGACGTGCGTAATATGCCCGACAATCCAGAGATTTTCGAAGAAGCGATTGATAAATTACCTTCAACCTTCTCTCCTCAATTATTGTTTCTAGATGCCGATCGTAACACGCTTATTCGCCGTTACAGTGATACCCGTCGACTACACCCGCTTTCAAGTAAAAATCTTTCACTTGAAAGCGCAATAGATGAAGAAAATGAGCTACTTGAGCCTTTACGCTCTCGGGCTGATTTAGTTATCGATACTTCTGAAATGTCCGTTCATGAATTAGCTGAGATGCTAAGAACACGTTTGATGGGCAAACGTGAGCGTGAACTGACAATGGTGTTTGAATCTTTTGGCTTCAAACATGGAATTCCTATTGATGCAGATTATGTATTCGATGTGCGCTTTTTGCCCAATCCGCACTGGGATCCGAAATTGCGTCCAATGACAGGCCTTGATAGACCCGTGGCTGCATTCTTAGATAGGCATACTGAAGTCCATAACTTCATTTACCAAACCCGTAGCTATTTAGAATTATGGTTACCGATGTTAGAAACCAATAACCGTAGCTACTTGACTGTCGCAATTGGCTGTACCGGGGGTAAGCACCGTTCAGTGTATGTCGCTGAACAACTTGCCGACTATTTCCGCTCTCGTGGTAAAAATGTGCAGTCACGCCACAGAACGTTGGAAAAACGCAAGTAACAGCAATGACCGTAAAAGCCACAATAACGCTCAAAAATCGGCTTGGAATGCATGCAAGGCCTGCTATGTTACTCTATGATTTAGTTAAACAATTTAACTCAAGAGTTATTTTGCGTAATAATAATCAAATTGAGGCTGAGGCCGATAGCGTTATTGCGATGTTGATGTTAGACTCAGAACAAGGCAGTAATATTGATATTGAGGTTAGCGGCCCAGATGAAAATCAGGCATTATCCGCAATTATTAACCTGTTCGAAAGTGGGTTTGACGAAGAGTAGTCAATTCAAACCTAACGATAAAAATATCAATCTGTATTTTTTACAAAGGTAGGCTTAGAGATCGTGATCATGATCTCTTCCCTTTAAAGCGTATAGCGCCTAATATTTTAAACAAACTTATTTCTAGCGACACCCCCTACCTTATGGGTGGGGGGTGTTTGCTTTGTATGTCTCTATTGGAGTGTGGTATGACAAAGCCAACAATTATTATCAATGATTTAGATGCTGAACGTTTAGATGCACTGATGGAACAGCCGGCTTATGCGGGCACACCGGTTGCCGATGCGCTCAATGATGAACTTGACCGTGCGGATATTCTGACCCCACAAGAAATGCCTGCTGATGTGGTCACGATGAACAGTACCGTTCGCTTTTTGGATTTAATCAGCAACGAAGAGCGCACACGTACCTTAGTTTACCCGGCGTCACTGAAAGATAGCGCAGAGCAGCTGTCTGTTATGGCACCGATTGGTGCGGCCTTATTAGGCTTGCATGTCAACGATGAAATCAGCTGGGAACTGCCAAACGGCGTTCAAACACGTGTTCGCGTACTTGAAATTGTTTATCAGCCAGAAGCGGCTGGTGAGTTTCACCGTTAATCTCGACAACGGCTGAATTAAGGAAGGCTTAGCGAAAAAAGTTTTATTTAAAAAACTCTGGTAAGTCCTCTAACATATTCAGGCACTCAATTGAGTGCCTTTTTTGTTGCTTTAAAATGAGCAAAGTAGAAAACTATTCTCCCGCAATACTCATTTCAGGGATCAATACCGAACCACACTGAATATTGCTACGAGTTTCAATATCATCAGCGATAGTGACCATATTCGCCCACATATCTTTTAGGTTCCCAGCAATGGTAATCTCACTCACAGGGTATTGAATTTCACCGTTTTCGACCCAAAAACCTGAAGCCCCACGAGAGTAATCCCCCGTAATACCACTAACCCCTTGGCCCATTAATTCAGTAACGATTAGCCCTGTTCCCATTTGTTTCAGCAATGCATCGAAAGAAAGGCCTTGCCCTGCAATACGCCAGTTATGGATGCCACCCGCGTGACCCGTACTTTGCAGACCTAACTTTCTTGCGGAATAGCTGGTCATCAACCACGTTTGCAAAACACCATTTTCAACAATATTGCGTTCACAGGTACGAACACCTTCGCTATCAAAAGGGGATGACGCCAACCCACCCATTAAATGAGGTTGCTCATTGATAGTTAGCCAGCTTGGTAAAATTTGCTTTCCTAAGCTATCCAATAAAAAAGAGGATTTACGATAAATACTGCTACCGCTAATAGCGCCGACTAAATGACCAAATAGACCAGTTGCCACTTCTGCTGCAAAAATAACAGGGGCTTTCATTGTCGGTAATTTACGTGGCGATAAACGAGATAAAGTACGGCGAGCACACTCCTGCCCAACCCACTCAGGCGACTGTAATGCCCCTAAGCTACGGCCAATCGTATAAGCGTAATCACGCTCCATTTCACCATTTTGCTCAGCAATCACACAGCTCGACATTGAATAACGGCTAGAACAGTAACTTTGCAACATGCCATGGGAGTTACCAAATACGCGAACCCCATAGTGGCCGTTAAAACTTCCACCTTCCGTGTTTACAATGCGTGAGTCTGCATTTAATGCTGACATTTCCGCAATCGACGCTAAGCGGATCGCTTCTTCAGGAGAAAGCTCGCTCGCTTGGAACAGGTTGAGGTCTGGTGCTTCAAAAGCCAGCAAAGATTTGTCTGCTGGCCCTGCACACGGGTCTTCTGAGGTGTAGTTAGCAATATCAATTGCCGCCTGAACAGTCCGTTCAATGGCTTCAGGGCTTAAGTCTGTAGAAGACGCACTGCCTTTACGTTGTTGATGATAAACGGTGATCCCTAGCGCGCCATCACTGTTAAACTCAACATTTTCGACTTCCCCTTGGCGGGTACTCACACTAATCCCTGTGCTTTTGTTTACTGCGACTTCCGCGGCATCACAACGTGTTTTGGCAAATTCTAATGCGTGTGCGACGGCTTCTTCGAGTTTTTTACGTTGTTCGGTGACTTGTTCAGTTACACTCATGCTTTAGTCCAATCAATAATGTGGGGGAAACGTGATTTTCTGCCCTAACAAGCAAATGCTAGGTAGTCATAGAGGGGTTTTCCCAGTTACAATATATAATAGATGAATGTTAACACTCACAACACAGTAAATCATATTAATTACGCGTAATTAAACCACTGTGTTCGGTAAAAAGGAAAATCGATATGGCCAAACAGCCTGATGACTGGCTGGATGATATCCCAGCGCCGCAAGACGAAGAAGACGAGGAAATCATTTGGGTCAGTAAAAGCGAAATTAAACGCGATGCTGAGATCCTCAAAAAGTTAGGGGCTGAGCTCGTAGATTTAAGTAAAAGTGAGTTAGAGCGCATCCCGTTAGATACTCAATTACTTGAAGCCATTGAACTTGCCCAAAAAATCAAACGTGAAGGCCGTCGTCGCCAATTGCAACTGATCGGTAAATTATTACGTTCACGTGAAGTTGAGCCAATTACAGAGGCTCTGGATAAGCTTAAAAACCGTCACAACCAGCAAGTGGTCATTTTACATAAACTGGAAGACTTACGTACCCGTTTATTAGATGGCGGTGATGAAGTCATTGAAGACGTGGTTGCCCTGTTCCCACAAACAGACAGGCAACAACTGCGTGCATTAGTCCGTAATGCGAAAAAAGAGCGTGAAGGTAACAAACCACCAAAAGCCTATCGACAAATCTTTCAATACTTGAAAGATCTCTCTGAAATGGCTTAATGAATTATCCCCTATGCTGCGGCTAGGGGATTTTTCTTTGTAAATTAAGCAATAATCTGAAAAACCTAACAGCGTGTTGATAGCGCTGCCGAAACAACCTATCATGCCATTGTTAGTCATACTCTGACCCGTATTATCGCGGCTGCTGAACCCCGATAAATAATGAGGAAGATATGGATAATACCCGAAATAGAGCATGGCGCAGAGCCAAAGCTCGGATCAATAAATCCCGCGATCAACTAAATTCACGCCTAGTTGACTGCTATACACCTGAAAAAAACTGGAAACAGATGTACGGTCGAAGCGAAAAAATGATCCGTGCAGCCCAATTAGGTATGGCATACCCGCAAGTGAGTAATATACAGCTTGCCCGTATTAGCCTTGAAGAGACACACAATAACTCGTGAATATTTTATTCATTTGCAGTAAAAACCAATGGCGTAGTCCAACCGCTGAACAGATCTGGCGCAACCATGAAAGTTGGGTCACCCGTTCAGCGGGAACGAGCCGCAATGCGAGGCGCCCTGTTAATGCGGATTTAATCCGCTGGGCAGATGTAATTTTTGTGATGGAGCAAAAACATAAAAACCGCTTAAGAGCAGATTTCCCCCGCCTTTTGGAATACAAACCGCTTCATGTTCTGGATATTCCTGATGATTACCCCTATATGGACCCAGAGTTGATTGAAATACTCAAAACCAGTGTGCCTAGTATTCTTACCAACCATAACTAGCTAAAATGCGTTTTGATCGTATCAAGTAGTGTTCTGAACTCAGTATAGCCTTCTCTATCAAGAAAATGACCGGCTGAGCCTTCAATAATAACCTGTGTTTTTAAGGCATTAGCCAATGCTTTCGAAGACTCTGGTGACACAATTTCATCATTGGTTGATATAATCGATATTCGATTATTTGCCACTTGTATGAGTTCATCATAATTCAATGGTTCGCTTGTGTGGTGCTGTAATTCAGGCAATGTAGGCTGTTCTTCATCAAACCCTGATACCAATACATAACCCGCTACCAGCTGCCCTGCATTTTGAAGAAATCGTAATACGGTAACGCAACCTAAGCTATGGCCAATCAAAACCGTATTTTCATCAATATCAAAAGGCAAGTGTTGTAAGCGCTGCTGCCATCTTTCAGGGTTGGGGGCTAATGAGTCAGGCATGGTGGGCACGTTAACAAAAGCGCCTAAAGCTTCGAGCTCTGATTTCAACCATGGAAACCAGTTTTTTTCAGGGGATGCGGTATAGCCGTGAACAATCAGGAATTTTTTTTCTTTTAGCGGAAATGCAGTACAGGTAACGTTATTCATCCTAAAGACCCCTATCAGCTCAGTTATCTTATTTAGACTTTACCATGAGTGATAGGAATATTAGTTAGAGCTTTTTGTTATATCTAAAGCAAAAATGAACTCTTCTTCCCACATATCTTGTGCGTCATTCATCACATCAATAACATCTGCGAATTGGATACGTTGTTCCGCAGTCATGTGTGAAAACGTGATGGTTACAGGTAACTCAATGCCTGCGGAAACCATGTCCCACAGGGCATCAAGATTGCAACCAAACCAGTCAGGAAGGGAAAATTGTCGAGCAAATTGGTCATAAAAATCATTCAATGAGTTTATCTGCCTGAAATCAAAGCTCACCTGTTTGCTCATCACGATTTTCCTTTAGTTGACTTGTGTAAAGCTCTTATAATGGTCATGCGTCACAAAAATCATCCCATCAGATGAGTATAGCAAACGGTCTGCCCCACGATGGCCACAGCGATAATTAATGTCAGCTTCAAACCACTGGCGCCCTTGTGCAATGGGTAACCCTTTCTCACGGTTAGAAAAACGGTCGCCGCCAATCGCTCTTCCTGGTAATACATCGCAAAGATTGCCTTTTTTCGCATCCCATCCAGCTTCACGGGCTTGCTTCTTTGTCATATAAAAAGCGGGAAGTTTTTGATATTTTTCCATAAAACTAACGACATTATCTTGTGCGGTTAGTTTATCAATCGGTTGTGCTGTTTCTTTTGGCGTTATCGCTTCACGAGAAGGTGGATTACTTTGATTAACCGGTGGCTCAGATGGGGTTTTATCTCCACCATTAAAATACAGGCTAATCACAATCAAAATAGCCATCAACACGACGGGTAAAATACGTTTATTCATAACACCTCAGTTGTTTTGTGCTTTGCAGACACACAAACGCCCTAGTCACAACATCTCCAAGAGTTTGTCACAAGGGCGAGCAAAGCCTAATTTATATCATAACCGTGAAAATTAAGCGGTACCACCAACGGTCAGTTTGTCCAGTTTTAATGTAGGCTGCCCCACACCAACAGGCACACTTTGGCCTTCTTTACCACAGACACCAACGCCTTTATCTAGCGCTAAGTCATTACCGACCATTGAAATCTGCTGCATAGCTTCAACACCAGAGCCGATTAACGTTGCCCCTTTCACAGGAGAAGTAATCTTACCCTTTTCAATCAGGTAAGCTTCTGATGTCGAAAATACAAATTTACCTGAGGTGATATCTACCTGACCACCACCAAAGTTTGGTGCATATATGCCTTTATCCACACTTGCGATGATTTCTTCTGGCGTTGATGCCCCTGCTAACATGTAAGTATTGGTCATACGCGGCATAGGTAAGTGTGCATAAGATTCACGGCGTGCATTACCTGTTGGAGCAACTCCCATCAGGCGTGCATTCAGTTTATCTTGAATATAATTACGTAAAATACCATTTTCTATTAGGACGTTATACTGCCCGGGTACCCCTTCGTCATCAATGGCAAGGGAACCACGACGGCCTGCTATCGTGCCATCATCCACCACAGTGCACAGTGGTGATGCCACTTGTTCACCTATTTGACCTGAAAAAACAGAGGTGCCGCGACGGTTAAAGTCACCTTCTAAGCCATGGCCCACCGCTTCATGTAATAGAACCCCCGGCCAACCAGCGCCCAGCACAACTGGCATCATTCCAGCAGGAGCGGCAATTGCAGACAAGTTCACCAGCGCCATACGCACCGCTTCACGTGCATATTGCTCAGCAACCACTTGCCCTTGATGAATTTCCAAGAAATACTCGTAGCCATAACGGCCACCGCCGCCACTCGCACCGCGTTCGCGCTTGCCGTCATGTTCCACCAGCACGCTGACCGATAAACGCACTAATGGGCGAATATCTGCCGCTAAGGTGCCGTCTGTTGCAGCGACTAACACTTGCTCATAAACACCGGTTAAACTGGCATTGACCTCAATGACACGCGGGTCTTCTGCGCGAGCAATTTGGTCAACACGATGCAGTAAATCAATTTTTTGTTCCCGCGATAAGCTTTGCAGTGGGTCTGCCATTGAATACAGTTTTTTATATTCAACGTTAGTTAGAATTTGTGATTTACCAGAACCTTGCTCATTCACAATACTGCGTGCAGCAGTCGCACTTTGTGTCAGCGCATGTAGCGAAATTTGGTCTGCGTATGCAAACCCAGTTTTTTCACCACTGACAGCTCTCACACCAACACCTTGGTCGATATTGTAAGAGCCATCTTTGATGATCCTATCTTCAAGCACCCACGATTCATGGAAGCTCGATTGAAAGAACAGATCCGCATAATCCAGATGGCGCTCAGATAACAAACCTAAAATGTCATACAGATTTTCTTGCCCAAGGCGGTTGGCGGCCAGCAAATGTTCGCTGACAGAAGCTAAACTCATATTCGTTACTCTTTGGTTTCTTTTTTAATCAATGATGTCAATTGCGGTCTAAAGCGGTTGTGTTTTACCACTTTAATTTGCTCACGCATGACACTTAAGCTGTCTGTTTTAATATTCAGTACCGTAGAAGCGACTGCATCGACGTTCTTTTTCATCACTTTACCCCACCCATCAACTGCAAGGCTGTGCCCCCATGTGCGACGGGTACCATGCACACCGACTTGAGCAGGCGCTAAAATATAGCATTGGTTTTCTATCGCACGAGCGCGTAATAATGGCTCCCAATGTGCTTGGCCGGTATAACGGGTAAATGCAGCGGGTACAGAGATAATTTCTGCGCCTTGCTCACGTAATGCTTGGAATAAACCAGGAAAACGTAAATCATAACAAATTGTCATGCCAAGGCGACCAACGGGTGTATCAACGACGGTAATATGTTCACCGCGTTGATAAATTACAGACTCGTTATAAGTGCCTTGCTCGTCTTCGATATTGACATCAAACATGTGAATTTTGTCGTAGCGTGCTTTAATATTTCCTTCTGAATCAAATAATAAGCTACTACTTGTAATACGCTCAGGATCTTCACGGCTAACCATTGGCATTGAGCCAATTAAAATCCAAACATGATAACGTTTGGCCATTTCGCTGATCGCATTTTGCAAAGGACCTTTTCCTTGCTCTTCAGCTTGTTTGCGATACGTTGCTGCATCCGCAAATAACAGTGCGTTTTCAGGTGTCAGTACTAACTCAACAGTTTCGGGTAACTGTTTGATTTGTTGTTCTATTTGCGCCAAATTGTGTTTAGTATTATTTCCGCTACATAACTGCAAAAGTGCAACGTTGCCATTTTTCATTACTCTTGAGTCTCCTTAAGTTGACGTAATACCTCATCAATTTTTGGCTCGTCCAAGCTACCAGTTACTCGGTAACGAATAACAGAAACTTTACTCCATAATGGACCGAGCACTTTCGTTGCTGCAAATACCGCAGCCCCAGCAAATGGATTTACCACAAACGCGGTTGCTACTCCTACTGTAGCAGATATTTCTGGTGTGATGACGGCTTCAACGTTAATTTGGCGTTTAACAAGGTCAATTTGACCATCAAATGAAATGTCTGCAACTAAGCCATCAACATAGGTATTTTTCGAAACCAACACACCATTTTTAATCGTCGCATCACCTTTAATCGAGTCAAAATCGAAGTCATTACTAAACGTGTCGCTAAAATCAAATCGTAGTTTACGTAACAAGGCGTCAAAGCTGACTAAACGCAATATTTGCCCTGCCCGGCCACCGCCCATTTGGGCAATCGCACCTTTACCCAATTTCACAGACATTTTACCATTTAAAGAGGCAATATCGGGTGACCAAGGCAAATCGGCCCAATCTAAATCAAATTCAATAGTATAAGGTGATTGGATAATAGGAACTAATATACCAAAATAGGCCGCTGTTTCGTCGAAAGCATCACCCGTTAATGAGCCTGCAACTTGTGTTTTGTTGCCTTTTTTGCTGTCCCAAATAGCATCTAGCTTTAATTTCGTGACACTGTTATCTAGCGTACCGCCCGTCAATTGCAATAATGACCCTTTAGGTTGGATATTCGCGCTAATCTCCCCCAGTTTCTGCCCAGCAACCCAACACTCTTTACAGTGCAACTGTAATTGCGGCCATTGGCTAAAATCAAATTGGGTTGTGGCAAGGTCATTAATTTGGGCGCTCGTAGAAGCACTGGGATTGTAATACAAATAATCAATGGCAACCTGCCAAGGCTGTGAAGCAAATATTTGTAACGAACCTTTCAGGTTTTCACTATTGATATGAACCAGTTGCTCAGCCCGTTGTAGATCATAGGAAAAGTTGACTGCATTCCATTGCTGCCCTACGAGATAAATAGATGGAATATTGACCTCGAGCATGTCAGGTAAGCGAATATTCATACCGCCTTCTCGGCTATGAGAAGACACTAACAGCCCAGCTAATTTCTCCCAGTTCATATCGGTAATAGCTGGCAAATTAACGACAAAAGTCGAGCTTTTAGGTAATTCAGGAATGCCATTACGCCATTGGGCAACATGGGCTTTTAATAAGCTTAAAGGCTTATCACTCAGCCCCCATTGAGTATTAAAACCAATGCGCTTACCAATATCACCACCAACCACCAACTGCTCTGTCGTTCCTTTCGCCTGAACATTGATTTGCCCAAGCTCGGCTAATAGAGCGCTATCAATAGCGGGTAGCTGGCTTCTCAGTTGTTTGAGCCCTGCGGTGACGTCTATTTGTAAACCTACTGGCTCTTTTGCCGTATTTGGAATGGTAATGGCGACTTGGCTTTTCCAGTCAGTGGTTCCTGACACTTTTTGCTTAATTTCAGTAGGCAACATTGCCAACTTATTCACCGCCCAGTTTCCGTTAATATTCACATCCACTAAATAATTTTTTGCTTGGTCTGTGGTGGTGAAGTCGACAGTTATCGGCTGTTCAAACCAATGGCCCCGCAGGTTTTCACCGCGTAAATCGCCATTGTTAAACTCAAAACTACCCGTTAAAGCGGAAATAGTGCTATCAATCGGCTGAATGTATAAATCATTTTTATTGAGATTGACCTTCCCTTTGGCAACAACGTCCTTACCCGCTACCAGTGGAATAGATAATCCCAACTGCCCATTAACTGTTCCCCCAATTTGTAACTCTTCAAGCGTATCGCCAATTGAGTGGTTCATCGGGGTATGCACAAAATATTGTTGGATTTGTTTTCCTGTCCCACTGATATCCGCATTGATATACAACATTTCTTTAGTGTAATCCGGGATATTAGCATCAAGATTGGTTGCGGTGGCATCCGCCAATTTCACAGTTGGTGCATGCATATATAGCCCTGCACGCCTGAAGTCTAAATCCATATCCAAGTTCAATAACGCAGGCCATTCGCTGTCATATTCAAATGTGGCATCACGCAGAGGGACGTAAACTTGGAATTGCCCATCATTGTCATCATAAGGAAAATGAGCAGGATCGCCTTTATAGACTAAAGTCGCGTTATCTACACTACCTGCGATAATCGCTTTCGTCAGGTAATCTGCCACATCTTGGCCCATTAATTTTTGGGGGAAATAACGCCATGCATCCCCCGCATCATCTAAACGAATTCCTGCGAGGATCGCGAGATCCGCATAATTTCCTTTTTTCGCTTTTGCGTAACGAAACTCACCATTTGCCCAAAGAGACTGAGCTTGTACATCTAATGATGGGCTCCACAATTTAAATTCACTGTCATTATTGACCCAATGGAATTGACCTGTTGCCGTTTTTATCAAAAAAGGAGCTTTAAATTCATCACGATAATCCACTTCACTATCTTGTAAGCGAACTGTGGCACCACCACTTTGCATTCCACCAATTAAAGCCCCCGAAAAATGGTTAACCGAAGGTAATTCTTTCCATTTTTTCCAGCTAACATTTTGCCAGTCCATGTTAAATTGTACGTTTTCAGGCAGATTTGGCGTGATATCAAGCGCAAATTCACTCACCACACCCGTTGGTTGGCGGTGTTGCCAATCCTGTACCATTTCAGGGGTTAAAAAGGAAAATGTGGGTAAAACTTCGCTTAAACGTTCAAGTTCAATATCTTTTGCACGGATGCGCCAATGGTCATTATCCTGATATTTCTTGCTGGCAGGCAAATACAAGACAGAGACGCTCCCTTGCGGCCAGATAAACTCATTGGTTTTCAAAGTATCAAGCTCAGGAATGTTAAATAACCACCCATTCCCCTGCCTTTTCATTCGCAAAAGCAAATCATTGACTTGCAAGTTTTGCGCTAATTCGCCCGTTCCCCAGTTAGCTTCACCTTGCCGTAGTTGAATAAGGCCACTATCAATCCGGTTATTTTTCAGGGTTACCCAAGAAGACAAACTAAAATTGGCATCCCGCAATGAGGTATTATCACGCAGCCAGTGGCTAAGCCATGGCTGCATGTCAATATTATCCGCTTGCAAATAAAAAACCCCATCACTTAACACGCCATTTTTATCTAACACATCAAGCTTTACTTGCAGATAACCATGCTGCTTATTAATGGTTTCAAGGCTTACAAAACCTTGAGCACGATGCCGTTCATTGTCATTAAGCCATGAAAGCTCAGGTAAAATCAGCGTTGTTTTTTGTTCAGAAGGTGTGAGAAAGGTTAATTGGCTTTCTTTTAATACGAAATGGTCGAATTGCCTTAAAAATAGATCTTCAATCCCATCTAAAGAGCCGCCTTCCGACGAGTCTCCAAAGCTAAAAGGAATTTTATAATCCACATTTAATTGGTAAAAGGTTAAGTCACGAAAACGCCAGCGTAGAGAAAATAACGAGCTCCAGATATCTAATTCAACCCTAATAGTATTCGCTGTGACATCGATGGCTTGATTCTGTAAAACCACATCAGATAACGTCAGTGCAGGACCAAAAGATTGCCAAGCCCCTTCGATTTTACCAAGCTGCACGGACATATCGGTCTTTTTTTCAACGTAATCGACCAAGTCTTGCCGATAATTATCGATATTTGGCAGAAGAAAACGCAGCCCTGACAACACTAATGCGCACAGCAATAATATAACCGCAGTCGTCACCAGTGCTACACGTGGCAGTCGTCTCACTCATATCTCCTTTATTACATCATCACGACATCAAAACGTTCCTGACTGTAAAGAGGCTCAGTCTGAACTTTAACTTGCTTCCCAACAAAGATTTCAACTTCTGCAAGGGCGTGTGACTCATCCCCTTTAAGGACATCTACCACCGCTTGAGAGGCATAAACCAAGAACCTATCGGCATCTATCGTGCGGTGCACGCGAACTATTTCACGTAAAATTTCATAACATACTGTTTCGACTGATTTAACGGTTCCACGTCCTTGGCAAGTTGGGCAGTCATCGCATAACACATGTTCTAAGCTTTCTCTTGTGCGCTTGCGCGTCATTTCGACTAAACCTAGCTGCGAAAAACCATTAATGGTTGTTTTGACTTTATCTTTACTCAATGCCTGCTCTAATGATGCTAGCACACGGCGACGATGCTCTGGGTCAGCCATGTCAATAAAATCAATAATAATAATACCGCCTAAGTTGCGTAAACGCAGCTGCCTTGCTATCGCTTGAGTGGCTTCGATATTGGTATTGAAGATGGTTTCTTCAAGGTTACGATGCCCAACAAATGCCCCTGTATTGATATCAATAGTCGTCATGGCTTCAGTTTGATCGATAATCAAGTAACCACCTGATTTCAATTCCACTTTTCGATCCATTGCTCGCTGAATTTCGTTTTCAACGTCAAACAAGTCAAATATCGGCTGATTTCCCTGATAGAGTTCGAGCTTAGCTGTCATTTCTGGCACATACTCTTCGATAAACTCTTGTAATTGAGTATAGGTCAAACGAGAGTCAACACGAATGCGGTCAAGATGAGCGCCTGCAAAATCACGGATAATACGGAAGGCAAGCGCTAATTCACCATAAATTTTTGTGCGAGTCACATTACGTTTTTTTCGCTCAATCACTTTCGCCCACAGGCGCTTTAAGAATGCAGCATCCTGTTTAACTTCCTCTTCCCCGACCCCTTCTGCTGCCGTACGAATGATAAAACCGCCATTTTCATCACAATACTGTGAAACACAGGCTTTTAAGCGTTCTCTTTCATCTTCACTTTCAATACGTTGTGAAACGCCAACATGGGAAGCCCCTGGCATAAAGACCAAATAGCGAGAAGGAAGAGTAATGTCCGTAGTAAGGCGAGCGCCTTTAGTACCAAGAGGGTCCTTAACGACTTGGACGATTAAATCTTGTCCTTGCTTAACCAGCTCTGCAATATCCCTGACATGAAAGTTTTTCTGCTCATCACCCGCAATACATTCCGTGTGAGGCATAATATCAGACGCGTGCAAAAAAGCCGCTTTATCTAGACCAATATCAACAAAGGCCGCCTGCATTCCTGGTAAGACGCGGCTCACACGGCCTTTGTAAATATTCCCTACTAGCCCTCTTTTCGCTTCTCGTTCAACATGAATTTCTTGTAATATCCCACCATCAATATAAGCAACGCGCGTTTCAGATGGTGTAATGTTCACTAATAGTTCCGCTGTCATGACTTCCCCTTACCATCACTTAACGCTAAAAATCGCTGAATTAGCTCGTCTGTTTCAACCAGTGGTAAACCAACAACCCCATGATAGCTGCCATTAATTTTACGTATAAAACGCCCACCAATTCCTTGTATTCCATAAGCGCCTGCCTTATCCATTGGCTCACCTGACTGTATATAATCCTGTATTTCGAGCAAAGATAACTCGCGGAATGTCACATCTGTCACAATTAGTGACTGCATCGTCTGTTGACGACTGGATAAGGCAATCGCCGTCATGACTTGATGGGTTCTTCCCGATAATGCACTTAGCATCGCTTCTGCGTGCTGGCTATCTTGCGGTTTTTCTAAAATTTTACCTGCGAGAACAACGATAGTATCAGCGCCCAAAACAGGCTGATTATCGGGTGCTATCGCAACACCAGCTAAAGATTTATCTCGTGCAAGACGCTGAACATAGTCTTGAGGCGTCTCCCCCTCTTGCCACTGTTCTTCTACCTCTGGACGCAAAATTTCAAAGGTATAATTAAGTTGCTGAACAAGTTCACGTCGACGGGGTGAACCGGACGCAAGATAAATTAAACACATAAACTGAATTCCCAGTCAAACCGACAACTAGCACTCTAACATACTGAAAATTGCCGGCGAATTTTACGTAAAAGCAAAAATAGCCATGGCCATAGAATACCATTCACTAAGCTATTCCAAAATACTTGCGGATGGAATAATACTTGTGATGATAGAAATTCAGCCCAAAAAACAGCAAGATCTTGAATGATAGTAAGCAACATAATCACCAACGCTTGCTGCCACAACGCCATATTGCGCAACAGCTGGTGCTTATAAGAGACGAGATAACAAATAATACTAAAAGAGAGAGCATGCACTCCTAGTGCGGAGCCCTGAATGGAATCAACGATAATCCCTAAGATAAAGCTTGTGCCAACACTCACTCGGTGTGGTAACGCCATCACCCAATAAGTGAGAATCAACAGAAGCCATGATGGTCGGTAAAAACTGAGTTGCTCCGGCCAAGGCATGACTTGTAAAATCAATGCAATAAAAAATGATAACCAAATAATGGCACGGCCATTTCCACGATACTCATCCATGCTAATTTACTCTCTTGCCCATAACCATACTGTGTTTCCTCTACTTATGGTTGTGACGTCGGAGCCATTGATGGTGGCAATGGAGGCCCCTGAATTTCATTCGGGTTAGGTAATACTTGCGGCAACACTTTCATTAAGCGTTCATTTGCTGCACGATAAACTTCCGAAGGCTGTAGTGGCGTTTTAGGATCGTTATCATTTCCCCATAATAACAGCAGGTAACGTAAACGTTGTAATTCAGCGCTCGGCTTCGCGCTTATGATCGTATAAGCTCGTTGTGTGTCATGTTTTACGGCTGATACCACCCCAACTGGATACCCTTCAGGGAAACGCCCCCCTAACCCCGATGTGACAAGGACATCACCAACACGAATATCGGTATTTTCAGGTAACGGTTCTAATTGTAGATCATCGGCACACCCAGAACCCGCCGCAATAACACGTACATCATTACGTAATACTTGTACAGGTAAGGCATGGGCAGTATCACAAATTAACAAGACACGACTATTAAAGTTACTCACCCCAACCACTTGGCCAACAACGCCTTTATCACTAATAACGGGCTGCCCTTCATACACCCCTTCGTTACTGCCCTTGTCTATAACCACTTGGTCACGATAGGGTGTATTTGCCCCTGAAATCACTTGCGTTACCATCATGTGTTCATCTTGACGAAGTGGCGAGCCAAGCAACTCCCTTAAGCGCGCATTCTCCTGCTTAAGTTGCTCTAAAAGCAAGTTATCCGCTTTTTTCAGTAATAACTCTTGGCGTAACGCTTTGTTTTCAAATTGCAGTTGGTCCCTTGAAGAGAAACTTTCAGAGATATTATCTAGGAATTGGCGTGGGCCATTCGCTAAAAAATAGAATGGGCTAACCGCCGTGTCTAAGTAGTTACGGACTTTATTGAAAGGCTCGAAACGATGGTCAATCACCACCAGTACAAGTGCAATGATTACCGCAAAAAAAATGCGTAACTGTAGGGATGGACCTCGCCTAAAAATTGGCTTCATGTGTGGCTAAGTTTCGCTAATGTCAGAGGAACAAAAAATAGTCAAAACAGTTGGAGAACCGTCTCCAACTGTTTCTAAAAGGCCATTTAGTCTTCGCTAAACAGGTCACCACCGTGCATATCGATCATTTCTAACGCTTTACCGCCACCACGAGCGACACAAGTTAGAGGATCTTCAGCAACAATAACAGGGATACCCGTTTCTTCCATCAATAGGCGATCTAAATTACGAAGAAGCGCGCCACCACCGGTTAAGACCATACCGCGTTCTGAGATATCTGAGGCCAATTCAGGAGGACACTGTTCAAGTGCTAACATGACTGCACTGACAATTCCTGTAAGCGGTTCTTGCAGTGCTTCTAAAATTTCATTTGAATTCATCTTAAATCCGCGAGGCACACCTTCTGCAAGGTTACGACCGCGAACTTCAATCTCGTAGACTTCATCTGTCGGGAATGCAGAGCCAATCCCATGTTTGATGCGCTCGGCTGTCGCTTCACCGATTAGTGAGCCATAATTACGGCGTACATAGTTAATGATGGACTCATCGAAACGGTCACCACCAATACGTACAGATGAAGAGTAAACAACGCCATTTAGAGAAATAACAGCGACTTCTGTTGTACCGCCACCGATATCAACAACCATTGAACCCGTCGCTTCTGATACAGGCAACCCAGCACCAATCGCCGCAGCCATCGGTTCTTCGATTAAGAAGACTTCACGCGCACCTGCACTTAATGCTGACTCACGAATGGCTTTACGCTCAACTTGTGTTGCACCAACGGGAACACAAACAAGCACTCGCGGGCTTGGGCGTAAAAAACTGTTGCTATGAACTTGTTTGATGAAGTGTTGTAACATTTTCTCTGTCAGGAAAAAGTCAGCGATAACACCGTCTTTCATTGGCCTGATTGCCGAAATATTACCTGGTGTACGTCCCAGCATCTGCTTCGCTTCACCACCGACAGCAGCAACGCTTTTTGGCGATCCAGAGCGGTCTTGACGAATAGCAACTACAGAGGGTTCATTTAATTTTACGCCTTGTCCTTTGACATAAATAAGGGTATTGGCCGTACCCAAGTCAATAGACAGGTCATTAGAAAACATGCCACGAAATTTTTTAAACATAACGAAAGAGTTATCCTGCAAGCTGGGGACGAATTTAAACCCGTCTACTCTACCAACCACTTGAAGCGGTCTCAAGGCGTTAATGAGCTGCTTCTACAAATATGGTTAATTCATCTATTTTTCACGTACCGTACTGTACATGCTTCTTATATAAACGAAGCAGATAAAAACCCCAAAAACAGAGATTAATTGCATTTTTACCGACAGGATAAAATTATACAAAAAAATTTCTACTCTTTGGTTGTTATATACTCCATCTTTTTCTTCCCAGTGTGACAAGCTATTGGGGCAACAAGTTCAAATATTATTTAGTTCTTTTTATTATTGCTACACACTGGCTATTTCCAATACAAATTGGGTGAATTCGCTGAGTGTTCGCTCTATTATCTACCAGAAACGCGGCAAATTTATGTCAATATACAAAATGAATCCGTCAGGATGCGATATTTTGCATGATAAAAGCCTATTTATGCCAGAAAAAAATAAATTTTTACAAATTAATTACAATATTAATAGCTTAAATACTGTTACTACGTCAATGAAATGCACTCAAATTTTAGTAATTTTCAAAATACATATTTAATCATTATATAGGAGTGAAAGATGAAAGCTCTCGTCCTACAACAAACTGACGAAAAAATCGTCTCTGGCATTCAACCATTAACTACAGAAATGCTTCCAGCCGGAGATATTGTAGTCGATATTCATTGGTCCACACTCAATTATAAAGATGGATTAGCCATTTGTGGAAAAGCAGGTGTTGTTCGCCAATATCCAATGGTACCCGGTATCGACTTTTCAGGCGTGATCCATCACAGTGAAGACCCGCGCTTCCAAGTTGGCCAACATGTGCTACTCACTGGATGGGGAGTTGGTGAAACGCATTGGGGAGGCTTAGCCTCTCAAGCCAGAGTCCCAGCCAAATACTTAACACCCCTGCCAGAAAATTTATCTTTAAAGCAAGCAATGATAATTGGCACTGCCGGCTTTACCGCTATGCTCTGCGTAAACGCCTTAGAAGACGCAGGTGTGACACCAGATAAAGGTGAAATCATTGTTAGTGGAGCAAGTGGTGGTGTTGGCAGCACCGCTGTGCAAATACTTGCGTTATTAGGTTATGACGTTGTCGCGATATCAGGTCGAGCAGAAAACAGTAATTACCTAAAAAGCTTAGGTGCCAAGAGGGTATTACCTCGTAGTGATTTCACTCATCCCGCTAAACCATTAGACAAACAGCTGTGGGCCGGTGCAATTGATACTGTAGGCGGTGAGTTACTCGCCAATCTTCTTGCACAAACACATTATAATGGTGCGGTTGCTGCCTGTGGCTTAGCCGGTGGTTTCGATTTACCGACCAGTGTCATGCCATTTATTTTACGTAATGTTCGGTTACAAGGTGTCGATTCCGTTTACTACCCTGCTGCAAATCGTCCTAAAGTATGGCAACGGCTCACGGAACTTCTCCCATCTTCTTTCTATGAGCAAGTCAGCAATGAGATCACGTTAGAAGATTCTGTCGAATATGCAAAAAAACTCTTAAAAAATGAAGTGACTGGGCGTACGCTTGTTAACCTGCGAGGCTAATCACCAATTTGTCGCGGTACTTTCGCCTAAATAGGGATTACCGCACATTTTCCAAAATAAATTCGGGTATTTTCTCTGATAAGACCAGTATTTTGCTGCTATATGTCACGAAATAATTATAATGACGAACCTTGTCAGTAGAAAATCCATTTATTTTTATGATAAAAGATGACAAACGCTTAGCATCGCGTTATGTTGTCGGGCTATTGATAATATCGTCGGAGTTAGCAGCATAATGGCAGAAGATATTCACATTTTACTCTTGAATGGGCCAAACCTAAACCTGCTAGGTACACGGGAACCCGATAAATACGGCAACCAAACTCTTGCCGATATCGTATCCAACCTTGGGGCAGAGGCTAGTCAACTAGGGGTAAAACTGAGTCATTTTCAGTCAAACGCAGAATTTGAACTCATCGATAAAATTCATGCTGCACGTCATGATGTTGATTTTATTCTCATCAATCCGGCTGCATTCACACATACCAGTGTTGCACTACGTGATGCATTACTCGCGGTGAGTATCCCGTTTATCGAGATCCACCTGTCTAATGTGCACGCTAGGGAATCATTTCGCCAACATTCTTATTTCTCCGATAAAGCAATCGGTGTAATTTGTGGTCTAGGTGCTGATGGTTATAGTTTTGCTTTACAGGCAGCGGTTAACCGTCTGCGCCTAATTAATTCAATCCAAATATAAGAGTACGGAATCATATCCATGGATATTCGTAAAATTAAAAAGCTGATCGAGCTGGTCGAAGAGTCTGGCATTTCTGAACTGGAAATTTCTGAAGGTGAAGAGTCAGTACGTATCAGCCGCGTTTCACCTGCTTCTCAGGTTATGGCTGCACCTCAACAATATTACTCAGCACCGGTTGCACAGCAACCTGCTCTGGCTAATGCGGTTGCACCATCTGAAGCGATGGTAGCGCCAGCTGCACCTGCAGCAGTTGCAGGTCACCAGGTTCGCTCACCAATGGTCGGTACTTTCTACCGCGCGCCAAGCCCAGAAGCGAAATCATTCGTTGAAGTTGGCCAAACGGTCAGCGTTGGTGACCCACTTTGCATCGTTGAAGCGATGAAAATGATGAACCAAATCGAAGCAGATAAAGCAGGCGTTGTTAAAGCCATTCTGTTGCAAAACGGTGATGCAGTAGAATTTGACGAGCCATTAGTTGTCATCGAATAACGAGGCGTTTCCATGCTGGAAAAAATTGTTATCGCTAACCGTGGCGAAATCGCATTACGTATTTTGCGTGCCTGTAAAGAACTCGGCATCAAAACAGTAGCGGTTCACTCTACGGCAGATAGCGATCTAAAACACGTGTTACTGGCTGATGAAACAATTTGTATCGGCCCAGCAGCATCAGCAAAAAGTTACTTAAATATCCCTGCGATTATTTCCGCAGCGGAGATTTCAGGTGCTCAAGCGATTCACCCAGGATATGGTTTCTTGGCTGAAAACGCAGATTTCGCAGAACAAGTTGAAAACTCTGGTTTTGTTTTTATCGGTCCAAAAGCTGAAACCATCCGCCTAATGGGTGATAAAGTTTCTGCGATTAACGCGATGAAAAAAGCTGGCGTACCTTGCGTTCCGGGTTCTGATGGCCCATTAGGGAACGACACTGAAAAAAATAAAGCCATCGCGAAACGTATCGGCTTCCCTGTCATCATCAAAGCATCTGGTGGTGGTGGTGGTCGTGGTATGCGTGTGGTACGCAATGAGAAAGATTTAGAATCTTCTATCAACTTGACGCGTGCTGAAGCGAAATCCGCTTTTAATAATGATATGGTTTACATGGAAAAATTCCTTGAAAACCCACGTCATATTGAAATTCAAGTCATGGCTGATGGCCAAGGCCATGCGGTTTACTTAGCTGAGCGTGACTGTTCAATGCAACGTCGCCACCAAAAAGTGGTTGAAGAAGCACCAGCTCCAGGCATTACGCCGGAAATTCGCCGTAATATCGGTGAACGCTGTGCTAATGCATGTATTGAAATCGGTTATCGCGGCGCAGGTACCTTCGAATTTTTATTCGAAAACGGTGAGTTCTACTTCATTGAAATGAATACCCGTATTCAAGTTGAACACCCAGTCACTGAAATGATCACGGGTGTAGACTTGATTAAAGAGCAACTGCGTGTTGCCTCTGGGTTACCATTATCTGTGAAGCAAGAAGATATCGTGGTACATGGTCATGCTGTTGAGTGTCGTATCAACGCAGAAGATCCGAATACCTTCATCCCAAGTCCAGGTAAAATCACCCGTTTCCACTCACCAGGTGGTTTTGGCGTACGTTGGGAATCTCATATTTACGCAGGCTACACTGTACCTCCGTATTATGACTCAATGATTGGTAAATTAATTACTTATGGTGAAACTCGTGAAATCGCTATTTCTCGTATGAAAAATGCGTTAAACGAATTAATCGTCGATGGTATTAAAACCAATATTGAATTGCACCAAATGATTATGAGCGATGAAAACTTCCAAAAAGGTGGCACTAATATCCACTATTTAGAGAAAAAACTGGGGATTGCTGAATAAGTCAGCGATAACCTGTTTGGCTCATCGTCAATCGATACCGTAACGCGCTGCGTTGCGGTATTTTTTTGTGTTAAATACGCTTTATTGCACTTTTCTTCTGGTATTTTTCACACTCAGCCTGCGGATTATCGTACAATTGCTGATTATTTTTTTATGGGAATGAAGGGGAAGAACGGGTGGATAAACGTTTTCTTCAATCAAATAAAGAAGCACGCTGGTCATTTTATTTGACTATCGCCTATCTAATTGGCTGGGTTATTAGTGCCTACCTACCGGACAACACGCTTGGAGTTACAGGACTACCACTGTGGTTTGAATGGTCTTGTCTCATCTTACCCATCATTTTTATTTTGCTCTGCATAATGATGGTTAAACTGATTTTTAAAGACATTTCTCTGGAGGAGAATGATGCAGATTGAAGTTCTCCTGCCTCTCGTCGGCTACCTAGCTCTCGTTTTTTTGCTATCCATTTATGCATATAAAAAACGAACAAAAGGCGAGTTCTTAAATGAATACTTTTTAGGTAATCGTTCAATGGGCGGCTTTGTCCTTGCGATGACCATCACAGCGACTTATATCAGTGCGAGTTCATTTATTGGTGGGCCAGGTGCTGCCTATAAATATGGCCTAGGTTGGGTGCTATTGGCGATGATCCAACTGCCTGCGATTTGGCTTTCCCTTGGCGTGCTAGGTAAAAAATTTGCTATTTTGGCGCGTCGCTATAATGCCGTTACGCTTAACGATATGCTGTATGCACGCTATCAAAGCCGGTTTTTAGTATGGTTTGCCAGTGTCAGCCTGCTCATTGCCTTTTTTGGCGCCATGACGGTGCAATTTATTGGTGGGGCGCGCCTATTAGAAACCGCAGCAGGTATTCCATATACTTATGGGTTAATGATTTTTGGGGTATCCATCGCACTCTACACCGCAATTGGCGGGTTTAGGGCCAGTGTCCTAAATGATGCGCTACAAGGGCTTGTAATGCTTTTAGGTACGGTGATCCTGTTAGTCGCGATTATTTACCATGCAGGTGGTTTACCTGCCGCGATAGAAAAAATGCATAGCATAGACCCTAAATTGGTATCGCCTGAAGGTGCAGATGACATTTTAAGCGGGCCATTTTTAGCTTCGTTTTGGGTTTTAGTCTGTTTTGGGGTGATTGGTTTACCTCACACCGCAGTACGTTGTATTTCATATAAAGACAGTAAAGCGGTTCACCGTGGAATTATCTTAGGAACGATCGTCATGGCCATGCTGATGTTTGGCATGCACTTTGCGGGGGCACTCGGTCGCGCAATTTTACCTGACCTGACGATCCCAGACCAAGTGATCCCAACTTTGATGGTGCAAGTGCTGCCACCTTTCGCAGCAGGGATTTTCCTAGCGGCACCAATGGCTGCGATCATGTCGACGATCAACGCACAACTACTGCAATCTTCGGCAACCATCGTAAAAGATATCTATCTAAATACCGTGCCAACACAAATCAAAAATGAAAAGCGTCTTGCGCGCATCTCTAGCCTTTCCACTTTGGTCTTAGGTGCATTGCTTTTAGTTGCAGCATGGAACCCGCCTCAGATGATTATCTGGCTGAATTTACTGGCTTTTGGTGGTTTAGAAGCTGTTTTCTTGTGGCCATTAGTCCTCGGGCTATATTGGGAAAAAGCCAATGGAACAGGCGCTATCAGTGGGATGGTCGTCGGAGGCGTCAGTTATGCCATACTGGCTAGCTTTAAAATTGAGATCATGGGTTTCCATGCCATCGTTCCCTCACTGGTTTTTAGCCTTGTGGCTTTCTTAGTGGGTAACCTTTTCGGTAAAAATCCCGTACAATCGACGCCAATTGAGCAGGTAACTAGCACGCACTAACGCCTATTATAGGCAAGTGATTTTGCTCAACCTGATATAAACGAATAAATAGAGAAAAAATAATGCCTTGGATCCAAATTAAAATTAACTCCACCGCTCAACAGGCAGAAGCGCTTGGCGATGAACTGATAGAAACAGGGGCGGTATCCGTCACTTTTCAAGACAGCCACGACACGCCCGTTTTTGAGCCGCTTCCGGGGGAAACCCGCCTTTGGGGTGATACCGATGTCATTGGCCTATATGACGCAGAAACCGACATGAAAATTGTCGTTGCTCAACTAGAAAATAGTCCTCTATTGAGTGCAGGTTTTATCCATAAAATCGAACAATTAGAAGACAAAGATTGGGAAAGAGAATGGATGGATAATTTTCATCCAATGCGCTTTGGGGAACGTTTGTGGATCTGCCCAAGTTGGCGCGATGTGCCCGACCCGACCGCAGTCAATGTAATGTTAGATCCTGGCCTTGCTTTTGGTACTGGTACGCATCCAACGACTTCATTGTGTCTTCAATGGCTAGACAGTCTTGATCTCGAAGGTAAAACCGTGATCGACTTTGGTTGTGGATCCGGTATTTTAGCGATTGCAGCCTTAAAATTAGGTGCTGCTCACGCGATTGGGATCGATATCGACCCTCAGGCTATCACTGCAAGCCGCGATAATGCGCAGCGTAACGGTGTTTCAGAGCGTTTATCTCTATACCTACCAAAAGACCAGCCTGATGACTTACAAGCTGATGTCGTGGTTGCTAACATCCTTGCTGGCCCATTGCGTGAACTCGCCCCTATGATTAGCGTTCTACCTCGTCCGGGTGGGTTATTAGGACTTTCTGGCGTGCTCGCCACTCAAGCAGAAGGAGTGGCTGATGCTTATCGTTCCACTTTTGAAATCGACCCTGTTGCTGAAAAAGAAGAATGGTGCCGGATTACGGGTGTCAAGCATTTTTAGTGAGTTTTTTTATTAAAATTAGAGAATAATTTCTTTGAAAACAACGCCAGAATAGATTATCTTATAGCTCAAATATTGCTCAATAGCTGGCGATAATCTGTTCTGCACGAGATTTGAACAGCACAACCGTTATTTTAATAAATCGTTATAGGATTAACTTAACTATTTGTTAAATATAACTAATTTTATTTTTGCAAAAATGCAAGATAAAAAAATTAGTGATAAATAACCGTTTGCTCAAAGTTTGTCCTTTCATATCTCGTAAAAAATGCGTAATATACGCGCCCTTGCAGTCACAGTATGGCCCCCATTTAGTTATGCGAATCGGACAATATCAGTTGAGAAACTGTCTTATTGCTGCCCCCATGGCAGGCATTACAGATAAGCCGTTTAGGTCGCTCTGTTATGACATGGGTGCTGGGATGACAGTATCAGAGATGCTTTCTTCTAATCCTCAAGTTTGGAAGACCGACAAATCTAGACTTAGAATGGTTCATCGCGATGAACTTGGGGTTCGTTCCGTGCAAATAGCTGGCAATGATCCCGATGAAATGGCTGCCGCGGCTCAAATTAACGTTGAGAGTGGCGCTCAAATCATTGATATCAACATGGGCTGTCCAGCTAAAAAAGTGAATCGTAAGCTTGCAGGCTCTGCACTGCTACGCTACCCAGAAATCGTGAAATCGATTCTTGAAGGTGTCGTCAAAGCAGTGGATGTGCCAGTTACCCTTAAGATCCGCACAGGCTGGTCACCTGAAGAGCGAAACTGCATAGAGATTGCCAAATTGGCCGAAGATTGCGGCATTCAAGCTCTCACTATTCATGGCAGAACTAGAGCCTGTCTGTTTAATGGGGAAGCTGAATACGACAACATTCGGGCAGTTAAGCAGACTGTTACCATTCCGGTTATTGCCAATGGCGACATTACTGACCCGCTAAAAGCCAGGGCTGTTTTAGACTACACAGGGGCGGATGCCTTGATGGTAGGCAGAGCGGCTCAGGGAAGACCTTGGATCTTCCGGGAAATCCAGCATTATCTGGACACAGGTGAAATATTGCCACCAATGCCAGTGGCAGAGGTAAGGCGTATTATGCTAGCGCATGTACAGGAATTGCACGACTTTTACGGTCAAGGCAAAGGAGCCCGTATAGCGCGCAAACATGTTTCTTGGTATTTAAAAGAACATGCACCTGATGACCAGTTTCGGCGCTCATTCAACACCATTGAGGATGCCAGCGAACAGCTGGAGGTGTTGGAGGCATTTTTTGAAAATTTTTGCGTAAATAAAGATAAGAGCTGACAGAACTATGTTCGAACAACGCGTAAATTCTGACGTACTAACCGTTGCTACTGTAAATTCACAAGATCAAGTAACTCAAAAACCGTTACGTGACTCAGTTAAGCAAGCACTGAAGAACTATTTTGCTCAATTAAATAATCAAGATGTTAATGATTTATATGAGCTGGTATTGGCTGAAGTAGAACAGCCTTTGTTGGACATGGTTATGCAATATACCCGTGGAAACCAGACCCGTGCAGCCCTAATGATGGGTATCAACCGCGGAACTCTGCGTAAGAAACTGAAAAAATACGGCATGAACTAATCCTAGTCGGTTAATGCAGTGTTTTTGTGAGCCCTCACTGTAACGCAGTGAGGGCTTTTTATTTGCAAAAATAATGGCTAGTTGCCAAAATAATGTGCTAGGCCATTTGGGTGGATAAACTGAACTGCTGAACAGCTTGTTGTAATTCTTGCGTTTGCTCCGCTAATGAACTGGCCGCTGTAGCCACTTGCTCAACTAAAGCCGCATTTTGCTGCGTAACACCGTCCATCTGTGTAATAGCGACCCCAACTTGGGCTATCCCTTTGCTCTGCTCTTCTGAAGCCACCGTGATTTGCGCCATAATTGCAGTCACTTCATTGACTCCCTGTAAAATATGCTCCATCGTTTTCCCCATCTCATTCACCAACCCCGTTCCTTTTTGTACGCAAGTTCCTGAATCTGCGATAAGCCGTTCAATTTCCATCGCAGCTTCCGCACTGTGGCTCGCTAACTTGCGTACTTCTGCAGCGACTACCATAAAGCCGCGTCCATGCACACCAGCACGAGCGGCTTCGATGGAAGCATTGAGCGCCAAAATATTAGTTTGGAAACTAATATCGTTAATCATGTTGATAATATCAGCGATTTTTTGTGAGCTTTGAGATATTTCAGTCATGGTCACGACAACCGAATCAACAATGCTATTCCCTTTATTAGCGGCCACAAACGCTTCGCCTACAAGTTGATTAGCTTGATGTGTGTTTTCCATATTCAGTTGAACTGCTGCGGTAATTTCCTCCATACTCGCAGCTGTCTCTTCCAAAGCAGCGGCCTGCTCTTCTGTTCGTGATGAAAGGTCGCTATTACCATTTGAAATCTCACTTGCTCCCAGATAAATATTTTCACTTCCTTGCCGGATTGAATTGACCGATTCACTTAAGTCTTTTCTCATCCCTTCAAGTATTGGAAACAATTTTCCTACACAACTATTTCCGAATGGCTGTATAGGATGGCTTAAATCGCCTTTGGCGATATCGATAAAATGCTGCCTTAATAAGCCTAATGGTTTTTGCATCATCTCTGCCATATAGCGATCCGTAAAAATGAGCATAAAGATCCCTAATATTGCCGTGATAATCATAACCATTCGCGTAATATCCATCACGTTATCAACATGATTTCGAGCTTGGCTAATCAACTCTTCTGCAGTTTGGTTGAATTTTTGAATTGATGCACCAAACGTTCGGCTCAATGCAGGAGTGACATTGTGGGCGTGAGATAAATATTTATTGGTATCACTTTCCATACTAAGGGTTAATTGAGGTTTTACCCCATCATCAAGTAGTGCTTGCCAGTTATTAATTACCTGTTCTGCTATTTCAGGCGTCATTGGCCCAGGGGAAATCAATTTCATCTGCTCTAAATATTTTTCCATATTGGACATCGCTTCTTTGACTGGGCCATAATCCACCGTTTTCCCTTCACTTTTACTTTCCATTACTCGGGTTAACCGAGTGACAAAACGAAAATATTGGTCATTTCCCTGACTAATTACCGTCATTTGCTGCACTAATTGTCTATCGATGTCATTTCCATCTGCGATACGTGATAGTGACCAACCACTGTATACATTCGTTCCCCCCAAGATCAGGCACAAAATACTTAATAATACGAAGACCACAGTGCGGATTGAGTAATTTCGAAGTTTCTGCATAGAATTTCTCTTTCGCTGGGATAAAATAAGGATATTTAACTTTATCGGCACTATAGAGAAATATTTTAACCACTGTATTTGGTTGATTTTTACCCGAAATAAGTAAAAACACTTATATTTCAAAAGGGTTACTATTTGGTTTTGGAAATCAAAGAATAATAAAAATTTGAGATTAATATGAGGAATTTGAAGTAGATCGCTAAATGCAAACATCCAACCTGGGTAAATGAACCATCCTTATCGCTATTTTCACACCTAACCTAGTGCAAAAATTGCTACCCTCTCAATTAGACACTCCGATAAGTCAACAGCTTATTTTTACTTAAATCAAATAATTAGCTACAGAATAAATTTGTTTAAATTAATTGATCTTGAAACTAACAACAATATAATAAGATTGATTATCATTTGCATTATCATTACAAAAGGCAAGCCTACTCCAATGAAAAACATTTCCTCCGTTGGAAACAATATGGTTAAATTTAAGCCAAGTTTTATTTGTTTCATTATTTTATCAACACTTTCTTTTACGACACATGCAGCCAATAAAGAACTTGAATCACCACAACTTCAAGAAACAACTGATGCTATTGAGCTACAAGATAGTTATGCACGACCTGACTATGTTGAAATAGAACGTTTACGAGACACCAAACAAATTATTGTTATTTCAAAAGAAGATATTCAAGGCAAAGGAAACCGCACAATCTCTGATGTGCTTAAATCCGTTCCTGGTATTAGTGTCGATACCTCTGGACAAGGTAATATTGACTTGCGGGGACAAGGGGCTGAAACCTCACAACGTAACCTACAAGTATTACTTGATGGGGCTCCAATTACCACATTAGCAAATCACCCTTATACCACTAACTACGATATTATTCCCGTTGAACAACTTGAGCGTATTGAGATCATTCCCGGTGGTGGAAGCGTTATTTACGGCTCAGGGACTGCCGGTGGCGTCATTAATATCACTTCAAATCTGAGAAGTATGGCTGATCCAAAAACAAGTGTTTTATCTGAATGGAACTCAGAAGGATATCGCTTAAATGCCAATTTGGGCGCTCGGGTTAATGATAAGTTTTCAATTTTAGGTACTGCCAGTAAACTAAATCGTGATCTTTACTATAAAGATACCTACCGTAATTCAGAATATTATTCATTAGGTGGAAGATGGGATCTTACCCCAGATCAAAGCCTCATGTTACGAGGAAGTCATCTCACTGAAAGTTCTCAATACGTGAAAACGCTCACATCACGTAATATCAAAAAGTATGGTAAAGACTACGTTCCACCAGACAAAACCGTCACTGTCGGTATTGATGAGAATGGTAAACTAATTAAAAAAACAATCAGCGGTTATCTGATCGGTGACCGCGAAGTCGATAGCTATAATTTAAGTTACCAAAATGCACTTACTGAAAAACTCAATTTTGCTACAGATGTTTTCTACACTGATGGTTTTTATACTAATAATGCCAACTGGGAACAAAAAGTTAATCAAAAAAGCCATGGAACAAAAATCAAATTAGATATCGGCTATCTCGATGATAGCAATCTACTTTTTGGCGTAGATTATGCAAAACAAAAGGCTTCTATTCATTATATTGGGAGCTATAAAAAAGACAGTAAAGGCCGATATTATGGGGTTCCTCATAATTTTGATTATGATAAAACAACAAAGGCAATTTATGTCCTTAACAGCCTAAAATCAGATCAATTTGTATTTACTCAAGGGTTGAGACGTGAATTGTCGGAATGGTCATTTGATAAAAGTGGCACAGTAAATGGGTCTGGTACTTCAGACCGTTGGAATACCGCAGCTGAACTTTCTCTTGCTTACCTTTATCGCGATACTGGCCGAATTTATGGGCGATACGAACGAGGCTACACCCTTCCCGATGGCTTGCAAATCAGCGACCAATCTGTCGTCAATGGTGAGAAAATTTACACTCCCACTAAGGCCGAAGATGAAAAATATGACTTATTTGAAGTCGGTTTAAGAGACAAACTAGCGTTTAGTACTGTCAATGTCACGTTCTGGACATCCAATACGAATAACCAGCTAAATCGTATTTATCTCACTAGTGTCAATGATGCGAAGACAATGAACTTGTTAAAAACTCGTCGCTGGGGAGCTGATGTTGACTTCCAACAGACACTCGGTGATTTCACTTTCCAAGAATCCTATTCATGGCTCAGAGGGCGTTCTGATTATAACAACCATGGCCGTCAGTTTTTGGAAGAAAACGGCAAAAATACCATTGATTACACAAAAAGTGGTTTAACTAAAGTGCCAGAGCACTCCGTTAAGCTAAAAGTAAAATACGACTTCACCGAAGATTTATCGGGAGATATTCAGTACACCTATTACGGTTCGTACAATAATTTCCTTTCTGATGCCAATAAAGAGGAAGATGGCGTTGTTAAATCACGTGAGCTCATTGACCTCAGTGTTCGTTACACACCAATTGAACATATCGAATTATATGGTGGCGTCACTAACTTAATGAATAAAACTTACTACGACTATGTTACTGCAGGTTATGGTTCATTGATTCCTGGAAATGAGCGCTCATTCTTCGCAGGTATTAAAGCTACCTACTGATTTAAACAGGAAACGTTTCAGTGACTATACACCCGTTTTTTCGTTATAAACTTGCTTTAGCGCTGTCACTCGTTATCCATATCATTGTCATTATGTTTATCGCCCTACAAATAGGTAGGGCGGTACCTATAGTGGAAGGGACGGAAACGATAACTTTATCTCTAGGGGGAGCAATGGGCTCTTCAGGGGGCACAGGAGAACAAAGTAGTAAGAGACAAGCGCAATTACAAGAAGTTGTATCAGAATCCCCCTCGAAGGCTGAAGCTGCTTCCCAACAGAAGCAGGTTAGCAAGTCTCAACCGAATGAAAGTAAAATACCTTCAAAAGCTCAACTTAAAAATTCATTGATTCCAGTGAATGTTCCCGTTGATAACACGATTGAATCGCCTTTACTCACGCAAGAAACAAAAGTAAATACAAAACCGGAAATCAGTCAGTCTGTACAAGGAAAAAAACAAGAAAAGCAAAGTAAATTACTGAACAATAACTCTCGAAATAACACAGAAAATCAACTTATTGCTAATAAGATAAGCCATGAGATGCAACAAGGCTCACAAGAAACGGCTAAAGAAATGCCATCTAATTTAACTGATGAAAATCATTCTTCCGCAACCCCATCCGCTTCAGAGAGTAATCAAAGTGGTAAAGGGAATAATATATTATCTGGTAATAGCCAATTTTCGGCTAATGGTGATGGAAGTTATACTGCACTCGGTTCGAGTGGTATTTCCTATACAATTTTACAGGATGCAACCCCTAAGTATCCGAAAGAGGCTCGCTCCTTAGGTTATACAAAAGTGGTTAAAGTACAACTCCGGCTATTAGTTGGATTAGATGGTCAAATTGAGTCCGTTGAAATACTAAATAATAAAATTCCTGATTTAGGTTTTAAAGAAGAAGCGGTTAAAGCGATTAAAAAAATGGTCTTTAAGCCCATTGTTTATCAAGGACAAAATATTAAAATGTATTTTAAAAAAACCGTCATCTTTCAATATTAGCCACAAACCATCGTATCGTTGGATAGGAAAAAAGGTACAGCGAACCCTCACTGTACCTTTGCAGTTATTTTACAGCCTGTGTTTTGAAAAATTAACGGTATATCGGTAACAAATTAAACTGCGCTAACAATTGGCAAATAATGCCGACGACTCCAAAGGCGATAACGGCATAAATTAACCCTTTTCCGCCCCACACTTTGAATCTAGAATCAGGAAAACGTTCTCTTACTTTTAATGCCATAACAGCAGGGCAAATAATTGCCCAGATACATGCAGCCATACCTGCATAAGCTATAGCGATTAAAAAACCATTTGGGAATAACATGCAAAGAATAAGTGGTGGCAAGAAGCATAATAATGCAGATTTCATTCTACCCGATGGGTTGTCCTTAAAATTCAACGAAGCAAGAATGTAATCAAATAACCCAATTGCGACGCCTAAGAATGAACAAAATACAGCACTAATAGAGAACCACAGTAAGAATGTTGCGATATTTTTGCTATTGAGTACTGCATATAGTGATTCAATAAATGCATCTAAATTACCACCTTTATTGATAATAGTTAAAAACTCAGGTCTAGGTAGGTTTCCCATCGTTCCTAATATCCATAGAAAATAGAGAACCAATGCCAAAACACAACCAATAATACAGCTCTTAACAACCTTTCTTTCATTCTCATGGTATAACTTATATAAGCTACAAACGTTACCATGATAACCAAAAGATGTGATTGCATAGGGAATAATAATAAAAACAAATGGTAGTAATGATGCTTGCCCACCTTCTACTGGTGAGGTTAACAGTAAGTCTGTTTTAACAATAAGAAATAGTCCAGAGAAAGCCAGTACAAACAAAATTATTTTGATAAATAAAAATAGTGATGTTAAACGACTTGCCCCGATACCACTCCACCAAATACTCGCGCCTAAGATTAAGGTGAATAAAATAAATATCAATCTTAGATTTATGCTGTATCCGTAAATGGCAGCGGCTTCTTTAATAACTGAACCTGCTGCAGATATATAGGCATATATTAATATATAAAGTACAAATATTAATGCTATATTGGCAATGTAACATGCCCATTTTGGTAATAGTTCTTTAGATATAAAAAAGTAATTCGTTCCTGAACCATATTTTGATATACATTCTAGAATATATATTCCAGAGTGAAACATAAAAAAGCAAACAATTAATAAAATAACTACAGAGTTAATAAACCAAGCTCCTGCCATAATAGTAGGCAAACTAAACATTCCTGCCCCTATCATGGCACCGCCTAGCACAAAACCCCCTACCATTATGGAGGGTTCTTTCTTGGCTGCCGAATTATTCATGGTGTTTACCTTAAGAATAAGGATGAGGTTCCCGCATTGCACGGGAACCATAAGAACAACCTATTATTTAATTGGTTTTAATCTCGCAGTAAAGTGTCTTAATACTGGCGGTTCATATTCGAAATCTAGCCCTTTTAGGGTTGCAAATTTATCTTTTAAGCCAATCAGAGCATCTGCAATGTAATCCATGTGGTCATTGGTATAAACCCGTCTAGCAATCGTTAATCGCATAAACTCCATATCAGCATGTTTTTGTTTACCCGTTTCAGGATCACGGCCTAATAAGAATGAACCAATTTCAACCGCACGAACACCTGATTCTAAATAAAGTGCGTTAATTACCGCTTGAGCTGGGAACTGATCACCTGGAATATGTGGAACAAGTTTCTTACAGTCAACAAATACCGCATGGCCGCCTGTAGGATACTGAATTGAAATACCACCTTCACGTAAACGGTCACCTAAATATTTAACTTGGCCAATACGATAATGCAGATATTCTTCTCCAGCCCCTTCTTCAAGCCCCTGTACCATTGCTGCCATATCACGCCCTGCAAGACCACCATAAGTCACGAAGCCTTCCATTGGTACGCAACGCTGTCTTGCTAAGGTAAAGATTTTTTCGTCATTTTTAATACTGACTAACCCACCAATATTTAATAATGGGTCTTTTTTCGCTGACATTGTTAATGCATCAGCATATTTATACATATCGAGAATGATTTCTTTGATAGTAGAATTTTTATATTTAGGATCACGTTCTTTAATAAAATACGCATTTTCACAGAAGCGCGCAGAGTCCATAACAACAAAAATATTATGTTGTTTTGCAATTTCATAAACTTCTTTTAGGTTAGCCATAGATACTGGCTGACCGCCCGCACTATTACAAGTTACTGTAGAAACGATAGCCACAACGTTTTCTGCACCATGCTTTGCAATATTATCTTTTAATTTTTGAATATCAAAGTTACCTTTCCAGTCATCATAAGTATCCGAGTCATAGGCTTTTTCGGTAACAATATTAATTGCTTTACAACCGTTTAATTCAACGTGCGCTGCTGTTGTATCAAAGTGGAAGTTAGAAATAAATACAGGTTTTTTCGCGCCGCCTTGTTCCTGTTTAACTTTCAATAATACAGGGAACAACATATTTTCAGCACCGCGACCTTGGTGAGCAGGAATGATATAATCATAGTCAAACATCTCTTTCACTTTATCTTTTAAATCATAATAGTTACGAGATCCTGCATATGCTTCATCACCAGTGATCATTGCTGCCCACTGGTGGTCACTCATCGCATTGGTGCCTGAGTCAGTTAATAAATCAATATAAACCGCACTACTTGGCAGTAAAAATGGGTTATATCCAGCTTCTTTTAGCGCTGCTTCGCGTTCTTCTCTTGATGGAATACGGATATTTTCTACCATTTTAATACGGAATGGTTCTACAATTCTTTTAGCCATGATAATACCTTTAATTTTTCATTAAATAATAAATATTAGAGATTTAACCTATAATGAAATAAGTTAAAAAAACTTTAAGGAAAGAAAAAAGAAAGGTTATTTATTTGGAAAGAAGAAGGCTAAGGAAATATCAATATTGAACCATTTCTTCATATAGAAGAAATACCTTGATATAAGTGATTCGTTTAACAAGAACATACTATGACTCCTATCAACGAGGAATTAGTACAACCGACTGCTATTATATATATAACAGTTGTATTACCAAAGTAATCGCCATTGTCATAATATTGTACCTATATCACACTATTCTTGATATAGGCCAGAACAACTTGACTCAAATCACAGTATTAATCTCTATATCAAATTAAGAATTTAATATGATGATTTTTCGCTTAATCACACCAATTAAGATAGGCATAAATAATGTAATTAGATAATTAGACAGGTTAATTTAACTTAAATTTATTTCAACTTAAGTTAAATGGGTAAAATATTTTTTATTTTACCCATTATTCAATCAATTAATAATTACTGAGCATCTTTGCCATATTTAGGTGATCTAGGCCCATATAAGATACCATTAGGCTTACCTGCAGATAATAACCTGACACTTGTTATACCCGCAATTGCATAGCTTTTGTCCGTCATTGTATCTACGATTTGGTTAACAACCGCTGAAACTAATGCTCCAATAATACCATTTGAGGAAGAATTATTTTCAGCACTCGATGCCGTCGCGGAGCCACTCCATAATAATGTCCCTGTTCTGGCATCAACCAATTTCGCATCCGCGGTGACACGAGTGTCACTAGAAATGACCTGATAACTTGTACCATACTCAGTAATATTCAAATAAAGTACTGCATCAGTACCAAAAATTTCGCGCAATTTTGCAGGTGGAACAGCCTGAATATCGCCCGCATTTGTTATCCCATTTTGCTTAAATGTTTCTTCAACAACAGCAACAGGGAAAACATAATAACCCGCTTCAGCTAAAGGAAGCGTCGTTTGTGATAATAATCCATGACTGGCTTGTACTTCTGGTGAGCTATTTTGTGGTAACAGTACCAGAATACTTTTGGGCTTACTTTGATTAAATGCCGTGTAATCAACTTTCGTTGGCTGAGCACACCCCGTTAATAACCATGTCATTATCAATCCACAGACTATAAGTAAATGTTTCATTTTACTTTTCCTTTATTCTTCATGAGAAAATCCATGTAAGCCGCAGATTCTGGATACAATGCTTTTTCTGCAGTAAATTCTTGCATTGCAAGATCAATCGCTCCGGTTGTTGAATACAATAACCCTAAATGCGCATGCAGCCCCGGTGGAGTTGCCAAACCATTTGCTTTACTCATTTCCAAATTCTTTTTCAAAGTTTGAATTTGTTCTTGAGGGCCAGTTTCTGTTTGTTGGTAATATTGGTAAACCGTTGTTTGATAACCGTCCCAGTGATATAGCGGTTTTGGTTCATTAGCACAGCCATTTAATAAAATAGTACCGGCTAAAACAGCCAATAATTTAATTTTCATGTTATTCCCTTATTTAGCTGGCTGCCATGCACCACTTTCAATACCAGAAACTAAGTTATTTACAGCTTCCCTAATTGCTAAATCTAATACTTTGCCATTTAAAGTTGAGTCATAACTGGCTGTGCCACCAAAACCAATCACTTCCCTATTTGATAATTCATATTCACCAGCACCTTGTGAAGAAAATACCACTTCAGATGTTTGAACATTAACAACGTTTAAATTAACTTTGGCATAAGCGACTTGTGATTTTCCACGCCCTAAAATACCGAATAATTGGCGATCTCCTACTTCTTTTCGCCCAAATTCAGTCACATCACCAGTAATCACGTAAGTTGCACCTTTTAACTGTTGCGATTGGCCTTTAATTCCAGCTTCTTCTTTAAGTTCTTGCATATTTGCACGGTCTAATACATTAAAACGCCCCGTTTGCTGCAAATGTGTCATCAAAATAGTTTTAGATTGATTACCTAAGCGATCAACGCCATCAGAGAAAATGCCATTCATATAACTAGAACGATTATCAAATTTCCCTATTGATATTGGGCTTTTAGGACCTGAATATTGCGTGTTATATGTTGCAACTTTTTCTACGGCTAAGGAACGAGAAGATTCTTTAGCACAACCGGTTAATAATGCACTTGCAATAAAAATTGATGCAATGCTGATTTTGGATATATTCATTTAGCTATCTCAATTAAAAGAAAATTAGAATTAGAATTAATTTTTGCATTGTTATTTTGCATTAAATGAAAAACCGAATCTAGTCAAGATTACTTATTTTTTATCTTATATTTAGTTTTACTTTCAATTACTATAGTATTCATAAAGTAACTAGGGTTTACTAAAATGGTTTTCCAAAATAAAATCAACCGTTTGATTATGTATTGATAGATTTAGAGGAAATGATTTAATTAGTAATCTTTAGTGATGATATCTAATATGGCCACGTATAATTAGTAATGTATAGTATTAACTGTATTTATTGGATTCTAATTATAATTTCCTAATTAGCGGTTATATTTCCATATAATAAGTTAAAGTTGTCTATTTTTTCAATGTGTCATTGGAAAGAGACCTTTCTCATCTTGCATGTGCAGATTTACTGCAAACTATATCCATTTCCTGCATTAATTTAACCTTTAATTAACATTAAGCATTGTACTTTACCTTAGAAACGTTGAGTGTAACTAAGTCACCTTGGACTCAAGAAATAGGCTTGTAATTAAAAAAATCAAACCCTCACCATAAGAGAGTTAGCCATGACAATGCAAACAATCGCAGTGAAATCATTTGGTTCTACAAAAACAACATCTAAAGTTTTACTCATTTGTTGGATGAGTATTTTATTTGAAGGTTATGATGTCGGTGTTATGGGGGCAGTTTTACCTACACTTGCTGAATATAAACAGTGGAATTTATCTCCTCTAGAACTAGGTGCTTTGAGTAGCTATGCGCTTGTTGGGATGTTTTTCGGCGCGTTTATCATCGGTACTTTGAGTGAATTGTATGGTCGGCGCCGCATGTTACTGGCTTGTGTTACCTTATTTTCATTGACCATGTTAGGCGCAGCATTCGCACCAACGCCTTGGCTTTTTGGTTTAATGCGTTTTATTGGTGGCATTGGTTTAGGAGGAGTTATTCCTGTTGCAGCGGCACTCACGATTGAATATTCCCCAACAGAAAAACGCTCTTTTAACTATGGAATTATGTATTCAGGATATTCATTAGGTATATTAAGTGCCGCGCTCGTCGCAATGTGGTTATTAGAACACTTTGGTTGGCGTAGCGTGATTGCATTTGGTGCATTACCTCTATTACTTATTTGGCCAATGGCGCGTATTCTGCCTGAGTCATTAGAATATTTGACACACAAGGGCTTACATTCTGAAGCTCAAACTCTCGCTAAAAAACTCGACATTGATTACCAATCATCTTCAGAATATGTGCAACATAAATCACAAAGTATTAAAGTGATTGTAGCAGTCGTATTTGCTTGGCGTCATTTGCGTGCCACCGCTTGCTTCTGGGTTGCATTATTCTGTGGGATGCTATTAGTTTACGGGTTAAATACTTGGCTGCCATCTATTATGCGAAAAGAAGGTTATAACCTTGGCTCCAGTTTAACATTTTTAATTGTGTTCAGTTTAGCCTCCGCATTAGGTGGATTATTTCTCGGAAAAATTGCAGATAAATATGGCGTACGTAATTCTGTCGCATTTTTCTTTTTACTGGGTGCAATCGGTGTGGGTTGCTTGATATTCAAGCAAAATATCTATATGAATTACGTTCTCGTGGCTTTTGCAGGTGTTGGAAGTATTTCTGCCGCACTCATATTAACGGGTTATATTGCCAATTATTATCCATCCAATGCACGAGCTTCCGCAACAGGTTGGGCCCTCAGTTTTTCTCGAATTGGCGCAATGACAGGCCCTATGTTTGGTGCTTATATCGCTAGCCTGGGGATTGCCACTAGCTGGAATTTTATTGCTTTTGCTATCGTTGCCGTCATCGCAGCTACCGCGGTTATTTTGTTACCTAAACAACGCGCACTATAATGACAAAAAAGGATAGGGTTTTCCCCTATCCTTCTTGAATGAGAACGCATTAAACCATCACTAGGTATCAATGCAAAGATTGATAAGAAACTTGAGCTCCCTTAGTTAATTTATCTTCATTCGAATAAGTACTTTCTATTTCAATTAAGGATTGATCCGCCATATTGTATATTTTGTTATACAAAGGAAACTGAGGACGATAACGGATCTCTTTCGTGGCAAAATCCATCATTAAATATTGTTGCGAACCTCTAACTATATTCGAAACAATTAAACCTTGATTGCCGACTTCTAAGCTGTTCATGTGGTTATAACCGCTTTCTGCCATCACCTCAAAATTACCATTAGTATGAAATTGCATCAAAGAAAATAAGCGACGTGAGGGCTCTTGAGCAACTACAAAAATATCACCATTACGATTTTGTGCTGATTCATTGATCCTGACAGGCAGCCATTTACTGCTAATAACCTGTTTTGTTGAGATATCCATAATAACTTCTAATGATCCCATTTGATTGCCATAGCTATACCACATCACTATTTTATCTCGATATGTTGCATAAGAAAAATTTGAATTTCCTTCAATTTCTTCAGGATATAATGACTTGGCTAAATCTCGAACATTCATAAAATGTTCCCATGTCATTCCTTTATCAGCACTGATAAAAATATTTTCATTATCCGCAACAACATAGAAAGGAGAGCTTTTAGATAAGTAGATTTTTCCCATAATCAACGTTGAAAATAGCTTGCCAGTTTTTTTACTCCAAGGTGTAAATTCACTCACTGAAAAATCAGTTAAGTTAATTTTTTGATAGCCATCACTGAACATCATTAAACATTGTTTTCTTTCACAAACCGCATTATAGAAACTTTGATCGCTATGAGTAATAAAATGCACGCCATTATTATCTGCAAATAAAATCTGGTTATCATATTCGCTTGAAGGCATATAAGTATTATAAGAAGAGTAATAATAATTAGAACGGCCACTTTTTTTAGCTACAATTAGCATCCCATTTTCTGCTGGAAATGTTGTTGCAAAATCATAACTACCAATCGGGAAGCTATTTTCATTGTGGTTTTTCCACTGCCAATCAACCGTACCAGCACGAATAAAAATAATAAAAGTGAAAGCGAGACTTAGTGCAAACACCAAAGCCAAAAAGAGAAAACGTTTACTCAGAAATGGGTTCATGAGCGCACCTCCGTCACATAATCCGTTTGGCCATTATTACGACGTAAATGCTTCAAAATATATTGCGCTTGATAATACCCACTTCCACGCTGAGATAATTTAAAATATATCGCCACGCACAAAGCAATAAGAAAACTGATACCGAATAAAATCGTTACTGCGAAACTGATAAATAGCACACCTGTATCCACAATATTAACCCAGTCCCAATAATCCCAATATCCGCCTTTCTCTAGGGTTTCGGAAATTGATAACCCTCCGGCCATAAAGACAAAGAACATTAAAAGTAAGCAAACGAACCCCCACAGCCCGAAATAAAAACCTCGTTCTTGAGGAGCCCCCTTACCAATCAAGCTATAGGCAAGTCCGTCTTGGTGATTGTAAATACCAAAAATTACCTGATCTTTTGAATGCGCTTGGATATTTTTATGAAAAACCTCAAGTTCGTCACCTTGGGCAATAAAGAGATTATGGTTGTTAAATAATGGCTCATTAGCTGAAACCAAAACATCCATATGGCTTTTATTAATCTGCAAGCCGACATGATTAAGCTTTTGTTCTGTATCCCCTCTTGCAACGGTTAAGCTAAGGGTTGAGGTAATATTAACCTTCCCACGAGTGGTGAGTAATGACGCTTTATCACGATAATTATCGACTGATTGACGCAATTTACGGGCTTTGGCTTTCGAGGTTTTAATCCCTGGAATGTTAATTTCCTGCTCTTGCTCGCTTTTTTGGTATTGCCCATCAATAACCAAATCCAACGCCTTTAAAATTCGCTTTCGTTTTGGACTTAAAATATATTTGGTTTCGGCCAATGCAAGGCCAAACAGAACGATCCCGCCGAAAGCTGCTAAACCTAGAATTGCCACTAGGATGATCATTAAGAAACTATCATCTGCATTAATAAAACAGTAATACACTGCAGGAATTAGCATCATTAACAACAATGAAACTAAATATTGTATTCCTAACTTTCGAGTAAAACCGACTGTTCTGTCAGGCTCTAAACGACCATGCTTTTCATGGTAAACCCATTTAACCCAATAGCTTCCATCGTTCATCTCTTCTGCGCAAATTATCAAAGCGTCACCTTGCTGTATGCGCTCTAAAAAAATTTCGCTATTTGAAAAATCATCCTGATTAAAGAAAAATACTTTTTCACAAGCAATCAGTCTTACCATCCCCATTGGGCTGACATTTCGATAATCACACTGAGTAAGATTGACATGGAAATATTGAGCTCGCATGAATAGTGCCTAATTTGCTAAGTAAATTTAACATTATGATAATAAATAAAGGTATATAGCCCTAGCAAAACTTACCTTATAATAAAATAATTCAGACAATGATTAACGCCTTTAACCGCCAATTATCTTAGGCGTTATACTCTAAATAATTCATGGTGCAGTTAGGCGACAAATGAATGAGACGCTAGGAGCCTACACCAGTAGGTGACTAGTGCGAATGAGTGCAGTCAACAACACGGCAACGTGAAGTATGACGAGTATAACTAGCAAAGCCCATAATTACTGATAAACTGCATTACATACAAAGTTTGTGAGTGAAATGTGGCAATAAAACAATTTTACCACTCCTTCCTTTAACAATAATTTTGAATGACAGCGATGACATCACAACCTGCATATAAGCAAATCCAGTCTTACATTTTACGCAGTATTGATTTAGGAATTTTTAAGCCTGAAACTCAAATTCCCACAGAACTTGAGCTGTGCGCTCAATTTAATGTGAGCCGTATGACGGTGAATAAGGCCATTTCCGAGTTAAGCCAAAAAGGGATCTTGAATCGTATTGCAGGAAAAGGCACATTTGTTGCCACTCAAAAACATGAACTCCCCGTTACAAAAGCATTTGATATTTTTGATGAAATTTCAACAAGCGGTAATAAATATAGCGGTCACCAATTACAGCTTAAAATTATTTCGGCATCAGCAGAAATCGCACTACAGCTAGGAATTAGTGAAGGAAGTGATGTGGGTTACTGTAAAGTTCTACATTTTGAAAATGATATTCCTTTAATGTTAGAAGAACGCTATGTTAATCATGCCATTGTGCCTGATTTTGTTAAGCAAAAATATGGTGACACTGAAACGCCGAGCGGTTATTTACAACGCCATTTTCCTGTTAGTGAAATGGAACATACCATTGAAGCCGCATTAGCCACAAAATCCATTGCTCAATCATTATCAATTAAAGAAAACTCACCTTGCTTACAACTTAGCCGTCGCACTTGGACAGGTAGCACTCTAATTAGCTACGTTAATATGATCACAGCTGGCTCGCGTTACAAATTAAAATTACATTCGCGAATTGAGAATTAATGCAAAATAAAAAAATGGGGCAAAATTGCCCCAAAGCGACTGATAAAACAAAAAATATCAAGCACAACTACATCACAACAAATTCGTTTTACATTCCCTGATAAATAGGGCCTTCGCCTCCTTGAGGGGCTGTCCAAGTGATATTCTGTAACGGGTCTTTAATATCACAAGCCTTACAATGTAGGCAGTTTTGCGCATTAATTTGCAGTTTTTCTTCGCTCTTATCCTCTACAATTTCATAGACTCCCGCGGGGCAATAACGCGTCTCGGGCGCAGCATATTTCATTAAATTAACTTGGATAGGGACATTAATATCCGCCAGTTTTAAATGGCAGGGTTGTTCCTCTTCATGATTCGTATTCGATAAAAACACGGAAGAAGGCTTATCAAAAATTAATTTTCCATCGGGTTTTGGGTAATTTATTGGCGAAAAATTTCGTGCTTCTTTTATTCCTTCATGGTCTGCGTGTTTTAGCTTTAAAGTCCACGGACTACGGCCTTTTAATAACAATTGTTCCGCACCAAATAACATTGACCCAATCACTAACCCTTTTTTCATATAGGGTTTAAAATTGCGTGTTTGATAAAGTTCTTGATATAGCCAGCTCTCTTCAAATAGCTGGCGAAATTGTTTTTTAAACTGTGAATAGTCAACCATTCCATTCTGGTTAGCACTGAACCAGGCTTCTGCTGCTAATAACCCACTTTTCACTGCACAGTGTGTACCTTTAATTCGAGCTGCATTAAGAAAACCTGCATCATCACCGATTAGTACACCACCGGGAAAGCTCAATTCAGGTAACGCGGCCAGCCCACCGGCCACCATCGTTCTAGCGCCATAGCTAATACGCTCTCCCCCTGATAAAAAAGCACTAAACTCAGGGTGGGTCTTTAAACGCTGAAACTCATCAAACGGTGATAAATAAGGGTTTTCATAATTTAACCCGACTACCAAACCCACTGCGACTAAGTTATCTCCATAGTGATAAGCAAAGCCGCCGCCATAGGTGTGGTTATCTAGGGGCCAACCAACAGAATGCACAACCAGCCCTGCTTGGTGTTGCTCTTTGGGAATTTGCCAAATCTCTTTGATGCCCAAGCCATAGGTTTGTTTACCGCTCTCTGCGGCTAAATTAAAATGATTTATCAATCTCTTACCTAGCTGGCCACGGCACCCTTCCGCAAAAAAGGTCATTTTTGCCAGTAAATTCATACCTGGTTGGTACATCGCTGTTGGGTTGCCTGATTTATCCAGCCCCATGTCTCCGGTGGTGACGCCTATTACTTGGTTTTTATCATCAAACAGCACGTCAGTGGCAGCAAATCCGGCAAAAACATCAACACCTAATCTTTCAGCTTCAACGGCAAGTGCAGCACTTATCTGCCCTAAGCTACCAATGAGGTTGCCATTATTTTTCAAACAGCTTGGCAATAAGGATAGGGGTAAATGGCTCGCTTTATTTTCTTTCAACCATAAAAAACGGTCATGGTTTACAGGGGTTAAAGAAGCCGACACCTTTTGTTGCCAATCTGGCAGCAATTCATCAAGAGCCCGAGGGTCTATCACCGCGCCAGATAAAATATGAGCACCTATCTGCGCACCTTTATCAATTAAACAAACTGATATCTCTGTGCCTTTCTCTGCTGCTAGCTGCTTTAATCGTATTGCTGCAGATAACCCTGCGGGTCCACCACCGACAATCAGGACATCGAACTCCATCGATTCCCGCTCGGGAGCCTCGTTTATCTTATCAATATTGTCGATAGCCATTTGTCCACCTCTTACGCTAATGCTTTGTCAAATTCCGGTAAGATCTCAAATAGATCGCCAACAATGCCATAATCCGCGACTTGGAAAATCGGTGCCTCAGGATCACTATTAATAGCAACGATCACTTTACTTTCCTTCATACCAGCAACATGTTGAATTGCCCCGGAAATCCCTACTGCGATATATAAATCGGGTGCAACAATTTTCCCTGTTTGTCCTACTTGGTAGTCATTTGGAACAAAACCAGCATCTACCGCAGCACGTGAAGCACCCACCGCAGCGCCAAGTTTGTCAGCTATCGTTTCCAATAACGCAAAGTTGTCACCTGAACTCAAACCTCTCCCCCCTGAAATAACCACTTTTGCAGAACTCAATTCCGCACGGCTTACTTGGGTTAGAGATTGGCTTTTTAACTGACTACGCAAGGGAATATCAGCAAAGGAGACTTTTTCAATTTCAGCATGATTTTGCGCTTCATATCCCCCTGAAAATGCCGAACTACGCACCGTAATGACCACCTGCTGGCCATTATTTTGTACTGTTGCTAATGCATTTCCTGCATAAATAGGCCTAATAAAAGTTTGAGGATCAATAATTTGGGTAATGTCTGAAATTTGTGCGATCCCTAACGTTGCCGCAACCCGTGGAGCAATGTTTTTACCAAATGTCGTCGCTGGAAACAGTAAATGGGTATATTCTTTTGCGATACTTGCCACTGCATGGCCCATCGGCTCTGCAAGTTGGTTTTTAAGGTTATCTGATTGTATTTCTAGGACTTTACTCACGCCCTGTATACTTGCAGCTGACTGAGCGACCTGTTCCGTCTCACTTCCTGCAACTAATAAGTGCAAATGACCACCAGCTGTGAGAAGTTGCTTTGCAGCGTTAATACTATGATAAGTAGATGTTTTTATTGTTTGATTATCATGTTCGACAACCACTAATACCGATATTTGGCTCATAGATATTTTCCTCGATTAAATCACTTCTTTCGCTTGTAATGCACTAACTAGCTCTGTCGCGCTGCTTAACAATGTGCATTGCCCCGCTCGTTTTTTAGGTTCTGAGACACTCAGCGTTTTAATTTGCCCTAGTGGCGTAAAATCCATCTCAGCAATATCGATAATATCTAACGTTTTTTTCTTAGCTTTCATGATATTAGGCAAAGTAGCATAACGAGGTTCATTGAGCCGTAAGTCCGTTGTGATAACCGCTGGTAATGGCATCTCTAACGTTTCTAAGCCACCATCAATTTCCCTTGTCACTTGCAGTAACTGGCCTTCAAGCTTCACTTGTGAGGCAAATGTTGCCTGCGGGTAGTCCAATAATGCACTAAGCATTTGGCCGATTTGATTACAGTCATCATCAATCGCTTGTTTACCTAATAAAATAAGATCTGGCTGTTCCTTTTCCACGATTTGTTGAAGTAAACGTGCAATATCCAGTGGTTCTAAGGTTAACTCTTCAGGCTTTTGGACTAAAACCCCGCGATCTGCCCCAATCGCCATCGCACTGCGTAATGTATCTTGATAACTAATATCACCAACGGAAACAGCAATAACTTCTGCCGCTTTTCCCGCCTCTTTTAAACGTACAGCTTCTTCGACAGCAATTTCATCGAAGGGGTTGATGGCCATTTTGACATTTGCCAGCTCAACTCCTGAACCATCGGCTTTCACTCTTATTTTGACGTTATGGTCTATCACTCGCTTCACTGCGACTAAAATTTTCATAGCAACTCCTATCCCAATTCTTCAGCGATTGGTGGGTATGGTAATGTTCTAAAATCGTTTTTTAGGTTGAGAGAAACCGTAACAGTGATATTCACACTGCTACTGGCTATCTCAATTTTTACTATTTTGAATGCTAATTTTTTATGAAATGGTTATTTACTCGTAGGTAATATCAATCTGTCTGCCACTGACATAGGCCATTTTTTAATCGCCACATAGTAAATAACGCTGGTTGCGACTAAACCCACAATCCATGAGATATCAACCCTGCCCAGTTTTTCGACTAAAGGCCCGGTATAGAAGCCCGTGGAAATAAATGGCAATTGAATCAATACCCCAACGATGTAAGTGATAATCCCAACTTTATTCCAACGTCCATAACGGCCATTTGGATTAGCTAGCTCAGGTACATCGTAGCGGCCTTTAGTGACCCAATAGTAGTCAACGAGATTAATTGCACTCCAAGGGGTAAAAAATGCGAGTAAAAACAGTAAGAAGGCAGAGAATAACTTTAAGAATGAGTGCTGGCCTGCTAACCCTAAAGCGGTCGAGAAACTCACCATCAGAATGATGAAAAATAACCTTTGTCCGCGAGAAATTTGGCTTTTCCCTCGGAAACCACACCAGATCGCTGCCATAGACATAAAGCTACCATAAGCATTCAGTGCAGTTATGGTCACTTTCCCATAAAAAATACTGATGTACAGCAACGCCGCGATTAAACCTGTGCTACCTAACCCTACGATATAAGAGACTTCGTTACCTGCAAATTGATTGCCGGCAAGCGCTGCGGCAAAAACCCCTAAAATCATCGATGCTTGCGTACCAATCACTGTACCTGAACCGACGGCCAAAAAGGCTTTAATTGTCGGGGTTTTAGTCGGTAAATAGCGAGAATAGTCAGCAACATAAGGCCCAAATGCAATTTGCCAAGAAGCGGACAATGACATCGCTAATAGAAAGTTCGTCCAGCTAAAATGGCGGTTTTCGAGTAGTATTGAGACATCATTCATATAAAACAGACGGAAAAATAGATAGAAGAACGTAATTACGCCGATAACGCTCGCCACTTTCCCTAAAATATGGATGATGCGATAACCACAAATTGTGATGCCGATTATCACCACACCAAAAATGATAATTCCCACCCAATCCGTCACATGTAATAACTGACCGACTGCTTGCCCTGCCAGCACAGTACCACTAGCAGAAAATCCGACATACATCATACAAACCAGTAAGATAGGGATAACTGCACCGTATACGCCAAACTGTACACGGCTCGAAATCATTTGTGGTAACCCCAATTTCGGCCCTTGCACCGCATGCAAGGCCATCACCGCACCACCTAATAATTGGCCAATAAATAAGCCTATTAATGACCAGAATACATCGCCACCCAGTACCACAGCCAAGGCACCAGTGACAATTGCGGTTATTTGCAAATTAGAACCAAACCAAAGTGTGAATTGGCTTGATAAGGTGCCGTGGCGCTCGGACTCTGGAATGTAGTCGATGGAACGCGCTTCGATTAAAGGTACATTCTCCTGCCGGGCTTTTTGCCCTGTTGCGATGTCGTTTGAAACTGTCATGGTAACTCCTCTTTAAGCAAGGCTGGCTTAAAGAATGAACCAATTAATCGTAATGGAACCGCAATAACTACAGTTGTAAGGTACAGTTATTAAGCATTACGCTGGGTGATGTTTTATCTGTTATTCACCCTAAATAACTAATTGAAATACATTCTTAAACCTGATTGTTGTTGTGTTTTTAATTCCATGATCCTGTTGTCAGGTAGTGCTTCCTATGGTGCTCCATAAACCAGTAAACGCCTGTCCCGCTTACTGGCTCAATACTGATAAATAACTTAATGGGCGTCTAAAACGGCACGTGAAATAATAATTTTTTGTATTTCTGACGTCCCTTCAAAAATTCGTAAAATCCGTGCATCCCGCACATAACGCTCGAGAGGCAGGTCACGAATATAACCGTAGCCTCCGTGAAGCTGTAATGCTGCATCCGTAACAAAACCTGCGCATTCAGCTGCAAACAATTTTGCCGTAGCAGATTGCAAACTAAAACGTTCCCCTGAATCACGTAATTCCGCAGCTTGCCAAGTCAACATACGAGCAGCTTCCAATTGCGTGTGCATATCCGCAATACGCCATTGGGTTCCTTGGTAAGCCGCTAATGGCTTTTTACCAATTTGGCGTTCTTTTACCCAGCCTAAAGCACTTTCCATCGCGGCTCGAGCAATACCTAGTGAGGTTGCGGCCACTTCGACGCGCCCTTTATCTAAAACTTCCATGGCGGTATGAAACCCTTTGTTTTCCTCTCCCAGTAATGCAGATTCAGGTAGCCAACAATTCAGTGCTAATTCATAAATGGTGCTACCCCGTAACCCCATGGTTTTTTCAGGTTGAGAAAATGCCACACCTTCCGTGCCTTTAGGGATCATGAATGCGCTGATCCCGCGAGCCCCTGCTTCTACATCCGTTTTCGCATATAACACGATGAAATCAGCTTCTTTGGCGTTAGTAATATAGTGTTTATTACCCCGAATGCGCCAGCCACCATTTTCACGAGTTGCCACGGTTCGCATATCTGCAGGGTTAGAGCCAGCAGCTGGCTCAGTTAAGCCAAATGCACCTAATAATTCCCCAGCTGCGGCTTTTGGTAACCAATGCTGTTTTTGCTCTTCTGTACCGCCAATCAGAATTGAATCTGTCGCTAAAAAATGCGCTGTTAGAGCCGATGAAGTCGAAGCACAAGCCGCTGCAACCGCTTCTACCACCTTACTCATCGCTACACTACCAATACCAAAACCGCCATACTGTTCAGGTAAATTAATTCCCCAACAGCCCATTTCCCCCAACGCTTGTAAACTTTCAGCGCAAAAAGTTTCGGTTTCATCGTATCTTTGTGCATTCGGCTGTAAAATGTCGTGACAGACTTTTTCTATCGCATCCACAACGGCTTGTTCTGTTTCATTAATATCAAAACTCATTGCATCGTCTCCGCATTTTTAATTGTTGTTTTCGCTGGCTTATAAACTGCGTTTGCCTCACCTAATTTCGGAGCCCGGTGGGTCGAATGAGGTTTCTTTCCATTAAAAAAAACCGGTTGAGAAACCAATGGCGTTCCTCCGTCATTCAGGTGTGTTAGCACTTGCCTCACTTGGGCATGCTCACTTTGTGTGGCTTGGTGTAAATTATGGATTGGTGAGGCAGGCACACCCGCGTTTAATAATATGTCGCATACCTCTTCAACGGTTTTTTGGCATGTCCAACTTTCGATTTCTTCTCGAAGCTCAGCTTGGTGCTGTGTTCGACTCGGGTCATTAAGGTAACGTGGGTCGTGGCATAACTGCGGTTTTTCCATACACTCGCAAAAGCGTTGAAATAACTTTTCACTGGCAATCGCGATAACCACTAAACCGTCTTTTGCTTGATAGGTATCGAATGGCGTGGATACTGGATGGCGGTTCCCCACTAAGCTCGGGGCCTTATCATTCGCAAATAAGTTTGAAAGCCCAGTTAACTGCATGCTTAATAAGACATCCACCATCGCCACATCAATATACTGTGCCGCTTCGCCATGACGCTCTCGCGCAAATAACGCACTGCTTATCGCCCATGATGCAAACATCCCTGCACACACATCGCCAATTGACTCACCGCTACGTGTTGGCCCCGTTTCTGGGAAACCCGTGACACTCATTAGGCCCGACATCGCTTGTGCCACGATGTCATAAGCGGGATAACTGGCTAATGGGCTATTTTGTCCAAAACCAGAAATACTGGCGTAGATTAATTGGGGGTTGTGCTGCTTCAAGCTATCGAAATCGATACCAAGTCGTTGAGTCACACCAGGGCGAAAGTTTTCAACTACCACATCACTTTCTTGGATTAATTGGAATAGAATAGCTCGGTCTTCATCCGCTTTAAGATCCAATTCAATACTGCGTTTACCTCGGTTAATCAAACCGTAATAAACACTTTCGCCATCAATGAATGGCCCTAAATGGCGGCTATCATCACCGTGGTTGGGAACTTCGATTTTGATCACTTCAGCACCGAGATCGGCCATCATACCCGTGCAATAAGGGCCGGCTAACACACGGCTTAAATCGATCACTTTGATCCCCGCCAGTGGCCCTTGTCTTTTCTGAGTTAACGCAGCATTCATACTGAATTCCTTCTATTCCAGAAAGATGCCAGCTCAATTTCAGCTGGCACACGACATTACTTCACCATAGGCAAATTAAGCCCTTGCTCTTTCGCACAGTTAATGGCGATGTCATAACCTGCATCTGCATGGCGCATGACACCTGTTGCAGGGTCATTATGTAAAACACGCGCTAAACGTTTATCTGCAGCATCGGTTCCATCACACACAATGACAACCCCCGAGTGCTGTGAGAAGCCCATTCCAACACCACCACCATGATGTAAACTGACCCATGTTGCACCACCAGCGGTATTTAACAGTGCGTTCAATAAAGGCCAGTCTGATACGGCATCAGAGCCATCTTTCATGGATTCCGTTTCACGGTGTGGACTTGCAACAGAGCCTGAATCTAAGTGATCACGACCAATGACAATCGGGCCCTTTAACTCGCCACTTTTCACCATTTCGTTGAAAGCACGGCCCAATCTTTCTCTGTCTTTTAAGCCCACCCAACAAATACGAGCAGGAAGCCCTTGGAATGCGATACGTTCACGTGCCATATCGAGCCAATTATGTAAGTGTTTGTCATCGGGTAATAATTCTTTTACTTTTTGGTCTGTTTTATAGATATCTTCTGGGTCACCTGATAACGCAACCCAACGGAATGGACCAACACCTTCACAAAATAGTGGGCGGATATAAGCAGGAACAAAACCAGGGAAATCAAAGGCATTGCTAATCCCTTCATCTTTTGCCATTTGGCGAATATTGTTGCCGTAGTCAAAAGCCGCTGAGCCTCGTTTTTGCATCGTTAGCATCGCATCCACTTGTATGGCCATGCTTTTTTTCGCCGCTGTGGTTACCTCGGCAGGTGCAGTTTGCTGTTTTTCACGCCATTGGGCGAGTGTCCAGCCCTGTGGTAAGTAACCGTGTACTGGGTCATGGGCACTCGTTTGGTCGGTGACTGAATCCGGGGTAATATCGCGTTTCACCAGTTCACTGTAAACATCAGCCGCATTACCTAATAGCCCAACAGAAACGGGTTGGCCATTGGCTTTGGCTTCTTCGATATATTGCAGTGCTTCATCAAGGGAAGTCGCTTTTTTGTCTACATAACGGGTTCTTAGGCGGAAATCGATACGGCTTTCATCACATTCGACCGCTATCATGCTAAAACCCGCCATGGTTGCTGCTAACGGCTGCGCCCCGCCCATCCCACCAAGGCCACCAGTTAAGATCCAGCGCCCTGCAGCGTTACCATTAAAGTGCTGTTTAGCAAGCGAAACAAAGGTTTCATAGGTGCCTTGAACGATCCCTTGAGAGCCAATATAGATCCAAGAACCAGCCGTCATTTGGCCGTACATCATTAAGCCTTTGCGGTCTAATTCATTAAAGTGATCCCAATTCGCCCAGTGAGGAACAATATTTGAATTTGCAATCAATACACGCGGCGCATCTGGATGGGTAGGGAACACACCGACGGGTTTACCTGACTGCACTAGCAAAGTTTGGTCATCTTCCAACGTTGTTAGCACATCTAAAATTTTGTCATAGCATTCCCAATCACGTGCCGCACGGCCGATGCCACCATAGACCACTAAGCTTTGAGGGTGCTCAGCAACATCCGGGTCTAAATTATTTTGGATCATGCGGTATACCGCTTCTGTCAGCCAGCTTTTACAGGTTTTCTCACTGCCACGTGGTGCGCGGATCACTCGAGTTGAGTCAGTACGATTTAACATGGTTGTATCCCCTATCATCCATTTTTAATTAACCTTAAATTAACAATTTTATTTATAATAATCTGCGAGATACCTAGTTAGTGGCGATGCACCTGCGTCTTCAAACCAATTAATTGATTATAAATCAACTAATTAATTTTCTATCAACTTGCTCGAGACTATCTATTCATTGAGAGTGTTTATCGATGATTTAAATATATATACATTTACTTCACAAAGTATATACATTTAAATTTGAAATTTTGTAGGAAGTGTGAAGGTTGGAATACCAAGGGAGTTATACAACAACAAGTAGATCCCTGTTTCTAGAGAAAAAGTTGTATATACATTTAATTTTTCACATAGAAACAAGCAAATAGCTGAAATGGGAGATACCTCACATTCTAGAAAAGTAGAAAAGTTAACAGTTAAAATGACTAAAACTCGTCTTCATAAGATTATCACCTGCCATACCATCGTATCATCCCCTGATTAGGTACTATCTATTTATGCAATAATTTATTATCCCAGTGAGATACCCTAACCTGAACTTAAATATACCTCTAAGTGAGCTTTCATGACTAAAATTAATAACAATATGCTTTACTCTACGAAAAACCCTCAAACAATAAATAGTAAAACACCGAATAAAAATCGATTCGCCCGTTTTATCTGCCGAATTAATACAGCATTAGAACCATTTTGGAAATTATTCAAATCGCCAATAAAAAATAGAAAACGCGAATTAAATTTAGAAAATAATATTGTTTTTATTAAAGAATATTTCAGCATTAATAATAAATATAAAAAAGAAATCATTCATGATGAAAAATCAACTTCTATTATATTGAGAACAAAAATAGCAGGATTCAAACCAAACAAGGACGATAGTTATACATCTACTCATCTTGGTCACATTTATGAATCTAATGAATTTACTTTTGATAAAGAACTATCTGATAAATTCAACAAAGATTTCAATAGAATGAATATTTATTTACACACACCATACCGCCAAGAAAACTCAGTAGAAATAAAAGATGCAAAGTTTCTCAGTGCAAAATTCGGGTTGAAGAATGCCCAGCTGATATCGCAAATTGCTCATCAAGGCTTTCTTGCAGAACCAACAATTCTTTTACATCAAATAAATAAAAATGAGCATTACAATATAGGTGTAAGGGCGACTCAAGAGTCTAAAAATAACAGTTCAATTGAGAGTATGAGAACCAATTTTACTATTAAAGAAACAGAGAATGGAAGTTGTATTATTACAGCAAATAAAAACTTTGAATATATAAACACAGGTGATGAATTTGGTAGTCCATTACCAGATCTTTCAATTTCAGTAGAACGAAAAACACATTTAAATAAAAAAAATAAAAACGAAACCAAATCAAATAATTATAAAAATATTTTTAAGCTTACAAATAATAAGAAAGATGAGCTTAAAATCAAAATCACAAAAAATAATATAGAAAATATTGAGCAATGAATACTGCGAGCTATAGTTATCTATAGTTCGCAGTATAGCATTTTTAACTATCCACCCAAATACGCGCTTCTTACCGCTTCATTGGCTAAAAGCGCCTTTCCACTATCTTCCAACACAATATGCCCATTTTCTAACACATAGCCACGGTCTGCGAGTTTCAACGCTTGATTGGCGTTTTGTTCGACAAGGAAAATCGTCATACCTTCCTCGCGTAGCTGTTGAATTGTATCGAAAATTTGCATAATAATAATGGGGGCAAGGCCTAGGGACGGCTCATCAAGCAACAGCAGCTCTGGCTGGCTCATTAAAGCACGGCCTATCGCTAGCATTTGTTGCTCCCCACCTGACATCGTTCCTGAACGTTGACTTCGGCGCTCATACAGCCTTGGAAACAGCTTATAAACCCGCTCAATACGTTCTTGGTACTGTTGGCGATTTGCAAAAAAGCCCCCCATTGCGAGGTTCTCTTCCACTGTCATACGAGAAAAGACACGTCGCCCTTCTGGCACTATTGCAATATCTTCACGCATAATTTTGGACGTTGGCAATTGAGTAATATCCACACCCCGGTAGATGACTTGGCCTTCCGATGCACGCGGGTCGCCACAAAGGGTACTGAGCAACGTTGTTTTCCCTGCGCCATTTGCTCCGATTAAGGTCACAATCTCACCTTTTTGGATATTCAAGCTAATTTCATGTAACGCTTGTATTTTTCCATAATGGGTAGAAACTTTTTTAAATTCAAGCATCAGTAAGCTTCCCCCAAATAGGCTTTTATCACATCAGGATGTTGACGAATTTCACTTGGTGTCCCATTTGCCAATGGCGTTCCTTGATTCACGACATAAATGCGATCTGAAATTCCCATGACTAATTTCATATCATGTTCAATTAATAGAATTGAAACATTATGATGGGCACGTAATTCGGCAATTAAATCATCCAAATCATTGGTTTCTTTAGGGTTAAGTCCCGCAGCAGGTTCATCTAACATTAAAATTTCAGGGCGAGTGACCATACAGCGAGCAATTTCTAACCGACGCTGCTGCCCATAGGCCAAATTGCCAGCCTGCCGGTTTGCAAAGGGTAGTAAATCTATGCGCTCCAGCCATTTTACTGCATTATCAAGCGCTTCTGATTCTGCACGACGAAATGCAGGCGTTTTCAATAACCCAGAAAAAATGCCACTTTTTAAATGTTGATGTTGCGCCACGAGTAAATTTTCAATCACCGTCATTTCTTTAAATAGCCGCACATGTTGGAACGTTCTTATCACTCCGAGACGAGCAATCGCCTGCCCTGTCAGCCCTTCAAGGTGCTTTTCACGATATAAAATAGTGCCGCTGGTCGGTTTATAAAAACCCGTTAAACAATTAAAAATAGTGGTTTTACCCGCCCCATTCGGGCCAATCAGTGAAACTATTTCCCCTTGATTAATGGTTAGCTCAACATTATTAACGGCAAGTAGCCCACCAAAACGCATCGTTAAGCCATTAACTTGTAGCAAAGGCGTTGTTTTATGACTCATACGCCCTCCCCTTCAGGGACTTTTTTCACCTGCATTTGACGACGTTTCATCGGTAATAGGCCTTGTGGTCGCCAGATCATCATCAGCACCATCAGCGCCCCTAATAACAGCATGCTGTATTGGTTAAGGTCACGCATCATTTCCCGTGATACAACTAAGATAATTGCGGCTAAAATTACAGAAGTTTGTGAGCCCATTCCCCCTAAAACAACAATGGCTAACACAAATGCTGATTCCACAAAGGTAAAGGACTCAGGGCTGATAAACCCTTGCCGTGCAGCAAATAACGTCCCTGCAAACCCCGCAAAAGCCGCACTAATAGTAAATGCGGTTAATTTTATTCGAGTTGGACTTAACCCTAATGAGCGGCAGGCAATTTCATCTTCGCGTAATGCTTCCCACGCACGACCTAATGGCATACGCAGTAACCGATTGATAACAAACAAAGTTAAAACCACTAATAACAAAGCGACAAAATACAGGAAAATAATTCGGTCACCTGGGCTGTAATCTAAGCCGAAAAAGTTATGGAAAGTGTCCCAGCCATCTTTTGCTGTACGACTAAATTCCAAACCAAAAAAAGTCGGTTTCGGTAATTGGCTGATCCCATTTGGCCCGCCAGTGATTTCGGTATTATTCAGTAATAAAATACGAACAATTTCCCCAAACCCAAGCGTCACTATTGCGAGATAGTCCCCGCGTAGCCTTAGAACAGGGAACCCCAATAAAAAGCCCGCTAATGCAGCGGTTAACCCTGCAATCGGTAGACTTTCCCAGAACCCAAAACCATAGTAATGATTTAATAAACCAAAGGTATAAGCCCCTATCGCATAGAAGCCTGCGTAGCCTAAAACCAATAAGCCGGATAACCCAACCACCACGTTTAAGCCTAGCCCTAACATCACGTAAATTAGCGTTAAGGTTGCAATATCCACACTTCCACGAGAAACAATAAACGGCCAAATAATTGCAGCAATAATAATTATAACCGCAAGGATTTTTTGCTTAGTTGTCGAACCATCAAAATCAGGAATAGCCCACGCTTTCTTAGGCACCCCTTGCCACACTTTTCTTAAGGTTGGACGAACCAACTGGTACACAAAGATCACAACAATGCCGGCAATGATCCAGTTCCAACGCACGGAGTCCCCAACCGTCACAACCAGTTTCGTGCCATCCAGTGCGAGCTGCAGCCCCATCATAAACAGTGCCAATACGAAAAAAGTCACTGAAGCCACAATGGCATTAATCCAATTTTCTTTTCTCATACTTTTTCGACCTCCGGGCGTCCCAGAATGCCGGTTGGCATGATCAATAACACACCAATCAATAAACCAAATGACACAACATCTTTATATTCTGTACTTAAATATGCAGAGGTCATCGCTTCTGCGACACCTAAGATTAAGCCGCCCAACATAGCACCGGGAATACTCCCAATTCCCCCTAATACCGCCGCAGTAAATGCCTTCATTCCTGCCATAAAGCCAATGTATGGGTTAATCACACCATAAAATTGCCCCAGCAATACACCGGCTACAGCAGCCATTGCCGCACCGATAACGAAGGTCAATGAAATAACGCGATCCGTGTTAATACCTAATAAACTGGCCATTTTAAGGTCTTCTGCGCATGCTCGGCAGGCTCTACCCATTTTTGAATAGCGAATAAATAACGTCAAAGCTAACATCGCAAGCACGGTAACCACCCAGATGGTCAACTGCATCTTAGTCACCGTGGCTTCAAAACCATCGCTTTCACCCAGAACCCATTGCCCAGTGATCAAACTCGGTAGGGCTAAATCACGCGAACCTTGTGACAGGCTGACATAATTTTGTAGGAAAATAGACATCCCGATCGCTGAGATCAGTGCAATCAAACGTTTAGAATGACGCACTGGCCGATAAGCAACCCGCTCAATACTCCAACCATAGGCGCTAGAGACCACGATCGCGGCAATAAAGGCAGCAGCAACAAGGATCCAACCGATATCGATCCCAAGCATCATCAAGCCTGCGATCACAATAAAAGAGACATAGCTGCCTATCATATACACTTCGCCATGGGCAAAGTTAATCATCCCAATGATGCCATATACCATCGTATATCCGATAGCTATCAATGCATAGGTACTGCCGAGGGTTAAACCATTCAGAAGCTGCTGAATAAAATAGAGAATTTGATCTGACATAAGACTATCCTTTCGAACTACTTGTCCTATATAGAGAACAGAAGCCGGAAGCAAGTTACTCACTTCCGGTTCTTATTCACTATGCTGGAACACTGCTGAGTACTATTTTACAGAGGTGGATGTCCCATCTTTGTGCCACTCAAATACGCCGAACTCAAACCCTTTCAGGTCACCGTTTGGCTGCCAGCTTAATGTTCCCATAACGGTTTCGACTGGATTTGCTTTCAGGTCTTTCACCAAATCTTCAGGCTCGATGCTGCCAGTACGCTCCATTGCTGTTGTTAAACCTTGGATAGCAGCATAAGTTGTCCAAACAAATGGGCCCGTTGGGTCTTCTTTCTTCGCTTTGATGGCATCAACAATCGGTTGGTTAGTCGCAACTTGGTCATAACGTTTTGGTAAAGTTACCAACATGCCCTCAGAGGCATCGCCTGCAATATTTGATAATGAAGAGTTACCGACGCCTTCAGGCCCCATAAAGCGAATATTCAACCCAGCTTGTTTCGCTTGGCGTAAAATTTGCCCCATTTCTGGGTAATATCCCCCGAAGTAAACAAAATCCACGTTCTCTTTCTTCAATTTTGCCACTAAAGCGGAAAAGTCTTTGTCTCCCGCGGTTACCCCTTCAAACATGACCTCTTTAACGCCCGCTTTATTGAGGCTTTCACGCACAGAACGGGCTAAACCTTCCCCATACTGTTGTTTGTCATGCACAACAGCAATACGAGTTGGTTTGATATCTTCCATAATAAATTTAGCTGCAGTTGGTCCTTGGTCTGAATCCAAACCTGTTGTACGAAGCACCATCTGGTAGCCACGCGTGGTTAAATCCGCATTAGTGGCTGCAGGGGTGATCATAATGACACCTTCATCTTCATAAATATCGGATGCAGGCTGTGTTGAAGAGGAACATAAATGCCCAATGACATGGCGAATACCATCGTTAATGACTTTATTTGCCACCGCAACCGCTTGTTTCGGGTCACAGGCATCGTCATATTCAACTGCCACTAATGTGTTTCCATTAATGCCACCTTTAGCATTAATGTCTGCTATCGCTTGGCGTGCCCCTGTAAATTCCATATCACCATATTGCGCCACAGGCCCTGACATCGCGCCAACAACCGCTATTTTAATTTCCTTTGCCCATCCTGCAGAACTGAACGCCATCGCAATACAGCCCGCCAATAATGCTTTATTCATATTCTTCATTTTATCGTCCCCGTCTTCATGGTTCTGAGTGTTTGTGTTTGATTTGTAGTAGATTATTATGGTTGACAGGTACAATGCCTGATATTTCAAAATACAGCGAATAAGGCTATATATTTCATAACATTAAACAAGATAATTATGCTAAATAGCAAATGGATATGGTAGGTTTTTACATTAGAAGCAGAATAAAAAACTGATGTGTTAAAGTGGTTTTTTTGTAAATACTAGTGTTATATTCGGGTTAAATTTAAATTAATCCGAGTGAAATTCGGAAAATTCAGTATCACCAAATTTTTCTCTCTAAAATCAAAAAATCGGTTGTAGATCACTCTGGCAGGATGAGTAACTGCAACTCTTACAGGGAAACAAACAAAATATCATGAGACTCACTATTATCCCGCTGGTCAATCCTACTGAGCAACAATATCTGGACTTACATAAAATCTGGCCTGACCAGAGCCCTTTTGAACTGGCAAAAATGTACAAAGCAGGTCAGCAATTTTACGCTGCGCGCTTTAATGACCGACTTCTTGGTGCCGCAAAAATTACCGTGGATCATAACGCAGCCACTTTGCACGATTTTTGTGTACGAGAGGTTACTCGCCGACGAGGTGTTGGCTCATATTTATTAGAAGAAATTTGCCAAGCCATCCCTGACATTACACTATGGAAATTTGATATTAGCGGGGTAGCGCTACAAGAAAAAGAAGTGATGCAACTATTCTTGGCGGCTAATGGCTTCAATGCCACCACACAACCTGATATATGGACAAAACAGCATGAAGTTAAATAAAATTCATCATGTTGCTGTTATCGCATCCAATTTTGAAATCAGTAAGGATTTTTATTGCCGTATTTTGGGTTTAAATTTACTTGAAGAACATTACCGCCCAGCGAATAATTCGTGGAAAGCGGACTTAGCCTTTGGTGAACATTACCAAATTGAGTTATTCAGTTTTGTTAACCCGCCAGCAAGGCTGAGTTACCCCGAAGCCACAGGGCTGCGTCATTTAGCCTTCAGTGTCGATGATTTAGATAAATGGGTCGCTTATTTAACTGAGCAAGGAGTGGCCTGTGAAGCAGTACGGGTTGACCCCTATACACAAAAGCGTTTTACATTTTTCACAGACCCAGATGGCTTACCGCTAGAGTTATACAGTGATTAATTGAACAATCAAAAATATAAAAGTAGAAATGATTATCTGCATTTATCCACCGCTTAATGGGTAATAAATGCAGATAATTTTAGTGAACAACGAATTGGCCAGTAATAAATCACATTTCGCTGTCTTCGTCTTCTTCCATCGCCAAACGTAACTTCTTCATGGCGTTCTTCTCAAGCTGACGAACACGCTCTGCAGAAACACCGTATTTATCAGCAAGTTCTTGCAACGTCGTTTTGTTGTCATCGTCTAGCCAACGAGCTCGGATGATATCCTGACTGCGCTCGTCTAAAGAGTCTAATGCCTCTGTAAGGCGGTCAGTTGCATGGCTTTCCCAATTATCATCTTCAATTGAGCCGGCAAAGTCTGATGCTTTGTCTTGTAAGTATAAGACCGGGGCTACTGGGCCACCAAAATCACTGCTGTCGTCGTCATCTGACATATCAAATGCCATGTCTTGTGCAGCCATACGTGATTCCATTTCACGCACATCTTTAGTACTTACACCTAACTCTTGGGCAACCATATCGACTTCATCTTGGTTAAACCAACCAAGACGTTTTTTATTCTTTCTTAAATTAAAGAATAGCTTACGTTGCGATTTTGTCGTCGCGACTTTCACAATACGCCAGTTACGTAGAACGTATTCATGAATTTCAGCTTTGATCCAGTGAACCGCAAAGGAAACAAGGCGAACGCCAACTTCAGGATTGAAACGACGCACCGCTTTCATCAGGCCGATATTACCTTCCTGAATTAAATCAGCTTGCGGTAAACCATACCCTGCATAACTACGAGCAACATGAATAACAAAGCGCAAATGCGATAAGATCAGTTGCTTTGCAGCATCCAGATCACCATGGTAATGCAGCCGTTCAGCAAGTTCCTTTTCTTCCTCAGCGGTAAGCATCGGGTAAGCATTAGCGGCCCGAACATAGGCTTCAATACTTCCTTGTGGAACAAGAGCTAATGATTGCATGTCTTTGGTCATTCAGATCCTCAATAAAATAATAGGAAACAGATTAGTTTGTATTGATAACCGCATTGGTTAACCATGAGGTAAACACTTTAAGTCTACCAGTTTAACCGCGTTAAATAAATTATATACAAAATTTGTTAACAGTAGGTCAATGTAGGACAAAACAATTCAGACTAAGTTCATTTTTAACGCAAATTTGCAATAGAATCAAAGAGTCATGATATAATAAAATCATAACTCTTTAATAAAAATGACAAAAAACAACGCATTACTCAGGTGTAAAGTGTCGTAAATGTTGAAGTGTTGCCAACCATGCCGCTATCCAACCAACCATAGCGGATAATAATAGGATCAATAAAGACTCTTCCCATAACAACCCTTCAATCTGAAATTGTGTACCGAATACACTGGCCACTTTTGCCACACCGTCTGCTAACTGCCAAACAAGTAGAAAGGTCATAATCAAGGAAATAATGGCACCTAATGCGCCTAATACAAGACCACCATTTAAAAATGGCCTCATGATAAACCCATCAGTAGCACCAATTAGTTTCATCACATTAATTGTATCGCGGCGAGCAAAAATGTTGAGCCGAACGCTATTACCTATCACAAGGAACAGTGACACAATCATTAAAATCCCAATGACAGAAGCGACTTTCCCAACCAAGCCCGTGAGTGCGGCTAACCGAGCAAACCAGCTATCATCCATGCGAACTTCTTCAATTCCATCGACTTGGCTGACTCTATCACGCAGTGTTGTTAATACATCAGAACCTTCAAAATCAATTTTAGGTGTAATTATTGCGACTGCAGGCAGTGGGTTTTCCTCTAGCATATCGAGTGCGGTACTAAAACCAGACCAACTGCGAAACTCACTCATGGCTTGGTCACGAGAAAGGTAATTCACATGGTCAATACCATCAAGAGCCTGTAATTGTGTTACCACATTTTGCCCACCTTGTTCATCAAGAGATTTATCTAAATAAACAGTGAGTTGAGGTGTTGGGTACCATTGTTCCGCGGCTTGCGAAACATTTTTCCACACAATATAACAAAGGCTCGGTAATGTGAGTGAAATCGCAATAACCATGATTGTCAAAAAAGTGGCTAAAGGCTGCCTAAGCATATCAGCGAGCGCATTCAACCACGAATAACGCCACTGCTCTTTCCAACCGCCTTTTAATGCTTTACTTTTCGATTGCTTGGCTCGTTCCGGCTTGCTTTTACGGACATTCTTAGCCATGTTGACCTCCAAGCATACGACCTTCACTTAATGTAAGAACACGGTAGTTACGACGCTCAATCAATGCAATATCATGGGTCGCCATTAAAACAGTCACCCCCACACGGTTGAACTCTTCGAATAAACGCATTATCCCTTCAGACAATTCACCATCAAGGTTACCTGTTGGCTCATCCGCTAATAACATCGTTGGCTTATTCACCACCGCTCGGGCAATACCGACACGCTGTTGCTCCCCACCAGATAACTGAATTGGAAAGTTTTTAGCTTTGTCCAATAACCCGACTTTATCTAATGCCGCAGAAACTCGCCGACGAATATCTTCGGTACTGGCACCAGAAATGATTAGCGGCATTGCGACATTGTCATATACCGTTCGATCAAAAAGCAGGTGATGATCCTGAAAAATCATCCCGATCTGCCGGCGCAGAAATGGGATCTCTCGATTTTTCAAGCGGCTGATATCATGACCATTGAATAAAATATGACCCGCACTTGGGCGTTCAATACCACAAATCAGTTTAAGTAATGTACTTTTACCTGCGCCTGAGTGGCCTGTTAGAAATGCCATTTCTCCAGGTTGAAGATGAAAATCAACCCCTTGGAGTGCTTGGCGGCCACCGCGATAAGCTTTACTAACGTGTTCAAAGCGAATCATCGAAAATTATTCCTCTCGGGCAAATAGAGCCTCGATAAAGTCATCTGCTTTAAATGGACGTAAATCTTCAATACCCTCACCAATACCAATATAACGAATTGGAATACCAAATTGGTCGGCAATAGAGAAAATTACGCCACCTTTTGCTGTGCCATCTAGCTTAGTCAATGTAATACCTGTCAGACCGACCGCATCATCAAAAAGTTTTGCCTGACTTACCGCATTTTGTCCAGTGCTTGCATCTAGCGTTAACATAATTTCATGGGGAGCATTTTCATCGAGTTTTTTCATTACCCGGACAATTTTTTTCAGCTCTTCCATCAAGTGCGATTTATTTTGTAAACGTCCAGCGGTATCTGCAATTAAAACATCAACCCCTTTCGCTTGTGCTGATTGAATCGCATCAAAAATAACAGATGCAGGGTCTGCACCAGTATGTTGGGCTACCACAGGGATCTTATTACGCTCACCCCATACTTGAAGTTGCTCAACGGCTGCTGCACGGAAAGTGTCCCCCGCGGCTAACATGACGCTTTTTCCTTCCGACTGATATTGACGTGCTAATTTACCAATTGTAGTCGTTTTCCCGACCCCATTAACACCAACCATAAGAATAACATAGGGTTTTTTGTCTTCGATCACGAGTGGTTTATCCACTTTCGCTAAAATATCAGACATTTCCTCACGCAATTTGCCATATAACGCTTCTGCATCTTTGAGTTCTTTACGGCTCGCATGTGCCGTTAAGTTGTCAATGATTTTGCGCGTGGTATCAACCCCGACATCCGCTATCAATAACTGTTCTTCGAGCTCTTCGAATAAGTCATCATCAATTTTTTTACCTGAGAACAGCCCAAAAAAGCCTGAACCTAAATTCTGTCGAGTTTTTAATAGCCCTTTCTTTAGCCTAGCAAAGAAACCTGCTTTTTTAGGTTTTTCTTGCTCAGTTGGTGAATTATTTTTTTCTTCTTCTAAACGTAAACGCTCAGCTTCAGCTTCTTCCTCTGCAATTCTCGCTTCTTCAG
>NZ_JAMPNW010000013.1:0-114880 GCF_028479545.1 Providencia sp. PROV201 | reverse complement strand
TTTTAAGGCGTTCTCTAATGCAACTTGTTGCTCTGCTTGTTCCGTTTTCTTCGCCAGAGAAACTTGAATTTTTTCTGCTAATTGTTCTTTTTCTACCAACTGAGTTTGTAATTGCTGGTTTTGTAACTCTAATAATTTACTTTTTTCTTGCTGGGCGACTAAAGACGATGCAACACCATCTTTTTCACTTTTAACGGTCGCTAATTCATTTTCTTTCTGTTTCAACAGTTCTTTTTGCTGTAAAAGTTCAGCTGTCACTGATTTCATCAGCTCATCAGCGTTACCCGCGACTTGCAGTTGATTTTTAGATTCCAACTCTAATTTTGCAATATCCGCAGTTAGTTGCTCAATTTTCAAATTTGCAGCAGCAAATTGCTGTTCTTTATCTGCTAATTGCTGTTTAAGTTGGGCTTGTTCAACGACACTTTCATTTAATTGTTTTTCAAGTTGAGCAATCGTTTCTTGGGTTTGCTGATTTTCTTGACTCAATTGATCAAGACTATTTTGCTTTTGCTCAATTGTTTTTTGAGCATCCGCCAGTTTAGTCTTTAATGTGTCAATTAAAGATTGGTCATCTGATGAATTGACAATTGCCTGTAATTGCGCGATTTGCTCTTTACTTTTCAGAACGTCATCATTTAGTTTATCAATCTCAAATTGTTTTTCCGTAATTGTATGCGTTAATTGCGCGATACTCTTATTATGATTAATGAGTTCAGAAACGAGTTGTTCATCATTGAGCAAATGATTATAGGCAATAAGTTGGCCTACACCTTGAGCAATACCAAACTTATATAGATGTGCTAATTGCTGACGTTCAATTAATTGCGCCAATTGCTCAAGATAAGCAGAGGTATTAATACCTGTTGGCTTGGCAAATTTAGATGCATATAAGCCGAGTGGGTCAAGAACCAATTGATATTTTGCAAAATCTTTGGCTAGATAAGCAGGATCCCATTGATTGCTTTGGAAGAAATAAGGGTAAGACGACAACAAAATAGGGGATGCCCCATTTTCTGTCGTCACCGCACACACTTCAGAAAAAGTCGTTTTTTCCGGTTCAGCAGGCTCTGCCTTCGCAACATCTACTTTCTTTGTTGATGCCGCAGCAGATTTATTCTTCCCTGTAGCTTTGCCTTTCGTTCCTTTATTCGCTGCCGCAGATTTTTGTTTCTCTTTTGGAGCAGGAACAGTAGATAGCGAAGAAAAGATTTCATAACCCTGGTTTTGTGTATTAACTGGCAATTGTTGCTTTTGTTCTTGTACTTTGCCTTCTTTTTCCATTTGAAGATAAGTATCAAAATCATCAATTACATTGTTAAAGCGCTCTGCTTTTGGAGCATGACTAAAAAAAGTCGTAACAAGTGCCAGTGACACACAAAGCCTAAGGTTTATTCTCATAATCCACTAATTTTCTTCAATGTTGATTCGGTAGACAATACTGAGTTATAACGAACTTTTGCACACAATACTTTGGTTTTAGATTCTATCGCCATTTGTAATAATTCAATTGTGTCAGGGCTAGCAGTCCCTTCAACTTGTCGATATAGACGGTTGATTTCGCTAACTTCTTTAAATGAACCTACTAAGCGATTGTAATCTTTTGGTGAGAGTGTTTTGAGCGCGTTTAATTCTTTAACACACGTATTCAAATGAGCAAATGTTTGCTGATCAGCACCCGCTTCACCATAAGTTGTAGAAGCAACTGGTGTACGGTTAATTGCGTTGTTTAAAACTTTTTGAGATTCAGGATAAGAGTTATCAGCCTGACCTGGATTGGTATCAACAGTCGATTGTGTTACCGGCTGAGTGGTACTTGTATTGACTACCTGTTTACTTGGGGTATTCGGTGTTGCTGTATTGTATGAGTCTGAGCCAAATGTACAACCTGAAAGAAGAGCTGTACCTGCTATAGCAAAGATGCAACATAAAATTTATTTTTTAAAAACATATGGTTACCTTACCAGCACTTTTCTTCGCTATTATAATGATGTCAAAAAAACCTAGTGTAAGCTAAAAATTAGCTATTTTCTATAAGTCCGAATGTAGAAATAGAGTCATCTCATAAATTTAGATTAGCTTAACTTTAGTTTTAAAATTATTTTATTGCCACATTTTCATTAATTTTATGAGCTAATTCCCACTAGTCACCCTATAAAGGGATAATTCTACACCTTTGCCGTAATTTTTTATTATTTTATGTCAGAGAACGGTCGAGTTACTCTATAAACCTTGTAAGCGACCCAATTCTTTCCAAGTAAATTCTTATTTTAGTTCTGTCACCTGTAACAATTGTTAACAAATAAAATATTCACTCACAAAAAAATAAACCTTTTTCCATTTTTCAAGCTGCTAACACATTTTAAACTTGTGATATAACAATAAACGTCATCATACAAAAAATGAGTAACCTGCTTAATTCAATTCTACAGGCTAACAATAATTAAAAATTATAAATAGGATCAAGTTTTTATCAAAATACGTATTTATTGATGCTAAAAATGCGTAATAGAGCATAGCAGTTATCTGCCATAATTACTTATATTAAATTGATACGATTCGTAACTCAAATCTATTTTTAATAAAATACATTGATTACATAGCCATAATCACTAAAAAAACACTTTTCAGTGATTTTATTTCACCTTACTCATTTCGCGTCTAGTAAATAGTGTTTTATCTTATAACTAAAATGAACTGCTTGAATGAAACATAAGAGGAGTCAATATTGATAGCTTATAAATATTAATATATGCCCGGTATTAACCGGGCATAATGGCATTTAAGCTTTGCTAGGACGTAAAGCTGGGAATAAAATAACATCGCGAATAGTATGACTATTAGTGAATAACATCACCATACGGTCAATACCGATACCTAAACCTGCCGTTGGCGGCAAACCATGCTCTAATGCGGTAACATAGTCTTCATCATAGAACATTGCTTCGTCGTCGCCTTCATCTTTTTGACGAACTTGCTCTGCAAAACGTTCAGCTTGGTCTTCTGCATCGTTTAATTCCGAGAAACCGTTACCGATTTCACGACCACCAATGAAGAACTCAAAACGGTCAGTAATGAATGGGTTATCATCATTGCGACGCGCTAATGGTGAAACCTCAGCAGGATACTCAGTGATGAATGTCGGCTGGATTAAGTGGCTCTCTGCAACCTCTTCAAAGATTTCACACTGAATGCGGCCAAGCCCCCAGCTTTTCTCAATTTTGATACCAATTGATTGAGCAATTGCCACCGCTTTATCCATATCATCCAAATCAGCAACGTTGGTTTCAGGACGATATTTGCAAATCGCTTCTTTCATAGTGAGTTTGGTAAAAGGTTTACCAAAATCAAACTCTTGCTCACCATACTGAACAACCGTGTTACCTAAAACATTTTGTGTCAATGTACGGAACAAATCTTCTGTTAGCTTGATCAGATCACGGTAATCCGCATACGCCATGTACAGTTCCATCATCGTGAATTCTGGGTTATGACGTGGAGATAAGCCTTCGTTACGGAAGTTACGGTTGATTTCAAATACACGTTCAAAACCACCAACAACTAAGCGCTTCAAGTACAGTTCAGGCGCAATACGTAAGTACATATCGATATCTAATGCATTATGGTGAGTCACAAATGGACGCGCAGAAGCACCACCTGGAATGACTTGCATCATTGGGGTTTCGACTTCCATAAAACCGTAACCAACCATAAAATTACGCACTTCAGCGAGGATCTTAGAACGAACAATAAAAGTATGACGAGATTCATCATTCGCGATTAAGTCAAGGTAGCGCTGACGGTAACGTGTTTCTTGGTCTGATAAACCGTGGAATTTGTCAGGTAATGGGCGCAATGCTTTGGTCAATAAACGGACTTCATGACAATGAACAGTCAACTCACCTGTTTTGGTTTTAAATAAACGGCCTTTAGCGCCTAAAATATCGCCTAAGTCCCATTTTTTAAACTGTTCGTTATAGATGCCTTCCGCTAAATCATCACGGGAAACATAAATCTGAATACGCCCACCAACGTCTTGTAACGTTGCGAATGATGCTTTACCCATGATACGACGAGTCATCATACGGCCAGCAATCGACACTTCAATATTTAGGTCTTCAAGCTCTTCGGATGTTTTATCATCATATTGCGCATGAATTTTATCGGAAATATCTTCACGACGAAAATCATTTGGAAATGGAATACCCTTTTCACGCAGTGCCGCTAACTTTTCTTTACGGGCTTTAAGTTCGTTATTCAAATCAGGTGCTTGTTCAACACCTTGTTGTTCCTGAGACATTTTTTCCTCACAGGCCAGCTTTTAAACTAGCTTCAATGAATTTATCCAAATCACCATCCAGTACGGCTTGCGTGTTACGCGTTTCCACACCAGTACGTAAATCTTTTATTCTTGCATCATCAAGGACGTAAGAACGAATTTGGCTTCCCCAGCCAATATCGGACTTATTCTCTTCCATCGCTTGCTTGTCTGCATTTTTCTTCTGAATTTCCAGTTCGTATAACTTCGCTTTTAACTGGCGCATCGCTTGGTCTTTGTTTTTATGCTGTGAACGGTCATTTTGGCATTGCGTCACAATATTCGTTGGAATATGTGTGATACGAACCGCTGACTCTGTTTTGTTAACGTGCTGACCACCAGCACCAGAAGCACGGTATACATCAATACGTAAATCCGCTGGATTGATTTCGATATCAATATCATCATCAACTTCAGGATAAATAAACGCAGAACTAAAAGAAGTATGACGACGCCCGCCTGAGTCAAATGGACTCTTACGGACTAAACGATGAACACCTGTTTCCGTTCTTAACCACCCGTAGGCATAGTCACCAATAATTTTGACCGTTGCCGATTTTAGCCCAGCAACATCACCATCAGACTCTTCGATAATCTCGGTTTTAAAGCCCTTTGACTCAGCCCAACGCAAGTACATGCGCAATAACATACTTGCCCAATCTTGCGCTTCAGTACCGCCAGAACCCGCTTGTAAGTCAATGTAGCAGTCTGCACTATCATATTCGCCTGAGAACATACGGCGAAATTCAAGTTGCTCTAATTTGCCTTGTAATTGCTCTAACTCAGCTTCTGCTTCATTGAATGTGTCTTCATCATCCGCTTCAACCGCAAGCTCTAATAAACCTTCAACATCTTCAAGGCCTTGCGTCATCTGGTCAATTGTTTCAACAATTGCCTCAAGTGATGAACGTTCTTTACCAAGGGCTTGCGCTCTTTCGGGTTCATTCCAAACATCAGGCTGTTCAAGCTCAGCGTTGACTTCTTCTAAGCGTTCCTTCTTGGCATCATAGTCAAAGATACCCCCTCAGAACCACTGTCCGCTCAGACAGGTCCTGAATCTTACTTTTTATTGGGTTTATTTCAAACGTCATTTTTCAATATCTTATGGTTAGTCAAAAATATTTTTTTGTTCACAAACCGCTTAGTATAGCGGAATTTATCTCATGTTTATAGCGCCATAAAACGCTATTTCATCGTTATTCAGTGTGTTAATTACCCGTTTAATCCGGCCAAATATGTTCAATCATTAATTGTACGTTTTTTTGCCCTCGAAACTCGTTTACATCCAATTTAAAGGCTATTTTAGCTTTTTTGATACTATTATCTGGCCATCGGCGCACATCAATATTAAACATTATTGCATCTAACATTGGCCCGCCATTCACCGGCTCTAACATGAGTTTTAGATGACGCTCACCCACTAGCCTTTGCTGTAATAATTGGAATTCACCATCAAATACTGGCTCGGGGAATGATTGTCCCCAAGGGCCACTCTCTCGAATAAGTTCCGCTGTTTCTAAACAAAATTCATTGCGAGAAAGCTCACCATCACTCCATATCACTCCAGCAAGTTGTTCAGGCTGAATAAGTTCCCCCATCAATAGCTCAAAGTGATGTTTAAAAGCATCAAATTTATCCACTTCAAGCGTCAAACCTGCCGCCATCGCATGACCACCGAACTTCTGCATTAACCCCGGTTGTAAGGTATTCAAGCGTTCAAGTGCATCGCGCATGTGCACCCCTTGAATAGAGCGCCCTGAACCTTTTAATAAGCCATCACCAGCAGGGGCAAATGCAATAACCGGACGATGGTATTGTTCTTTGATCCTAGAAGCCAATATCCCTACAACGCCTTGATGCCATTCGGGGTGGTAAATGGCTAGGCCATTTGGTAACTGGTTTTCACCGTATTCGAATTGGTTAAAAAGCACGAGAGCTTCTTGCTGCATACCCGCTTCAATCTCACGGCGAGTTTGATTTAGCCCATCCAACTCATTTGCTAGTTCCCGCGCATAGGCCATATCGTCAGTCAGCAATAATTCAATGCTCACCGACATATCATCTAACCTACCTGCCGCATTTAATCTAGGACCAAGTGCAAAACCAAAATCATTTGCCACTAGCCTTGATAAATCCCGCTTGGAAACCTCAACGAGGGCTTTAATACCCGCGCAACAACGCCCCGCTCTAACACGATTAAGCCCTTGATGAACTAAAATACGGTTATTTACATCAAGAGGAACAACGTCTGCGACAGTTCCCAACGCAACCAAATCAAGGTATTCGGCTAAATTAGGCTCTGCCACGCCTTGTTGCACAAACCACCCTTGCTGACGCAAATACGCACGTAATGCCGACATTAAATAAAATGTGACACCAACCCCTGCTAATGATTTAGAGGCAAAGCCACACTCGTTTAAATTCGGGTTGATTATCGCATCCGCAGCAGGCAAAGTTTCCCCCGGCAGATGGTGATCAGTAATAATGACATTTATTCCATAATGGCTAGCTACTTCAACACCTTCATGGGATGAAATGCCATTATCAACGGTAATAATGAGATTCGTTCCTTGGTTACGCGCTTCTTCAACCACCAAAGGCGTTAAACCATAACCATTTTCAAAGCGGTTCGGAACGATATAATTGATATTCCTATATCCCATTGATTTTAAGGCTCTAATAGCTAACGCAGTACTGGTTGCTCCGTCGGCATCAAAATCCCCAACAATGGTGATAGCCTCATGTTCATTTAAAGCACGATAAAGTAGCGGTAATGCCTTATCAATACCCGATAATGTCCGATAATCCAATAAATTGGCCGCTTTACGCTCTAACTGAGTGATATCGGTGACGCCTCGGTGTTGATAAATCCGTTGTAATAGTTCAGGCAAGCCAGGAAGTTGAGCAGCAGAACTTTGCTGCTGCCTTTGTTGTAAGAGTGTTTCTACATTCACAATAATTAACTATTTTTCGTTGAGTAATTGAACAAGGGCATCCGGTTTCATGTAGCCAGGTAGTAATTGCCCATCCGGTAGGATGATCGCTGGTGTTCCCGTCACTTTAAATAAATTACCCACACTCATATGTTTACTTAGGTCAATTTTGCAATCTTCAATCATGGCAATTTCCTCACCTTTAAACGCTTGAGTTAGCGCTTTTTGTGGTAGGCCATTACACCAGATAGACGCCATTTTTTTCCCTACGTCACTGTCCGCACCTTGACGTGGATATGCAAGATAACGCACCGTGACACCTTGGCTATTTAGTTCACCAACAGATTCATGTAATTTTTTACAGTAACCACAGCTAATATCGGTAAAAACGGTCACAACATGCTTTTCCTGCGGCGCTTTAAAAACAATCATTTCACCTTTGAGCGCTTCTACTTTTTTCATTAATGGCTGATTACTGATATTAACCGGGTTTTTACCGCTCATATCATAAATTGGCCCTTGCAATAAATATTTGCCGTCATCAGTGATGTATACAACACCCGTTGATGTTTCAACAACATTCAGCCCAACAATGGGTGAAGGTTTAATCACTTCAACAACCATGTTGTATTTTTCCAACGTATCACGAATAACTTTTTCTTCCGTTGCCCCATAGACTGAGGAAGTCAACGTTGCAATACATGCAGCAGCCAATAATATCAATTTGCGTTTCATAAATAGTCCTTTAATCATGCATCACCCCCTTGGATGATGCTGCTCATGTAATACTCGTAACCGCTCAGTCGCTACATGAGTATAAATTTGTGTGGTTGATAGATCACTATGACCTAACAACATTTGTACCACGCGTAAGTCTGCCCCATGATTAAGTAAATGAGTTGCAAATGCGTGTCTTAAAACATGCGGTGAGAGTAGCTCGCTATCAATATGTGCAAGTACTGCGTAATATTTTATTCGGTGCCAAAACGTTTGCCGAGTCATTTTCGTGCCACGCTTACTCGGGAATAGAATATCGCTCGTTTTGCCATTTAATAAATCTGGGCGACCTTCATCAATATATTTTTCTAGCCAATATATTGCCTCTTCCCCCAAGGGAATCAATCTTTCTTTATCGCCTTTACCGACAACACGAATAACCCCCTGCCGCAAACTAATATCTGAAAAAGTTAAACCAATTAATTCAGAAACACGCAAACCACATGCATATAGCACTTCCAGCATCGCTTTGTCACGTAGCTCTAAAGCATCTTCGGTAGCAGGGGCATTCAATAAATCTTCAACTTGTCTTTCACTTAAATCTTTGGGCAAACGCTGCGGAATTTTGGGAGCAGCAATCACCGCTGAAGGGTCATCCAAACGGATTTTTTCCCGGTACAAATATTGAAACAACCGACGCATCGCACTTAATAAACGTGCTGAACTCGTTGCTTTATATCCACAATCAATGCGTTCAGCAAAAAAAGATTGTAGGTCAATTGATTGAACATTTTCTAAATGCAACTGATGTGCATCAAGCCATTTATCTAATAATTGAAGGTCATTACGATAAGAAGCCAATGTATTTTCGGCTAGATCTTGTTCAAGCCAAATTGTATCAAGAAATTGTTCAATTAATGGATTAAGTTGTTTGATTTCCACGACAGATAAGCTTCCTTTAGATAATACCACACGATTCTATTATGCCTGAATGTGGCTGCTTCTGTTACAATACATCTCTTGTGATGAAAACCATAGCTGGACATAGTAATAATATATATGAAAATAGGTCTTTTTTACGGTTCTAGTACCTGTTATACCGAAATGGTTGCAGAAAAAATACGTGATATTCTCGGCGATGATTTAGTCACACTTCATAACGTTAACGATACACCGCCGGCAGAAATGGAACAGTATGATGTTCTTATTTTGGGAATACCTACGTGGGATTTTGGTGAAATACAGGAAGATTGGCTTGAAATTTGGGAAGCGCTTCCCAATCTTAACCTCGCAAATAAAATTATTGCGATGTATGGGCTGGGTGACCAAATAGATTATGGCGAGTGGTTTCTTGATGCCCTTGGGATGCTCTACCACCAACTGAAACCAACCGGTGCTAAATTTGTTGGCTTCTGGCCGACTGAAGGCTATACCTTTGATAGCCCTAAACCACTCAATGACACCGGTGATATGTTTGTTGGCCTTGCATTAGATGAAGTCCACCAGTTTGAACAAACTGATGAGCGCATCGCACAGTGGTGCGTACAGATTTTTGAGGAAATTGAAGCGTTGTTATAATGCAAGTATGGCGCAAGCTTATATTAGCTTGCTTATTGATAACCCAAAGTGAGGGTTATCTACATACTCTCAGGCTACCCATGCGGTTTATCGCCAGTGATCTTGGTAGCCTAGATATCAGGGTATTGCAGTAATAACTGGTTTAAATTACGCCAATTCTCTTCTGACACAGCATCTTTCGCTATCCATAAATGAACCTTTTGCGGTTTACCTTGCAAAGCTTCTAGTGTCAGCAATACCCCATAACGGCTAAGCCAAGGCGCTTTCAGTATTCTCCACTCATTTTTCTTCCATTGAACCTTATTGCCATTAACCAGTACAGCAACCCCTTTTATTTTACTGATATTTTTCTGGCTCTTTGCCCAACTCGCAACGACAACCACTAATAGCGGCAACCATATCATTGAGTTATCAGGGGACCATGGAGCCAATAGTAAAAACATCCCAACAACCCCATGAACACAGGTTGAGAACAATTGAGTTTTCCATGAAATGGAGAGATTAGATTTCCACAGGACCACGATTTTTATTTTTTTCCTGAATCAGTTTAATCATACGAAAAAGTTCGTCATCATCTGGGCGACCATGATTCATTAACCAATTGAATAAATCAGGGTCCGCACATTCTAATAAACGGACAAATACCTGCTTATCGTGAGCTGTTAGGTCATCATATTCATACTCAAAAAACGGCATGATTGAAATATCTAATTCACGCATACCACGACGGCATGCCCAATGAATTCGCGCTTTATTCTCAATATCCATTCTACTACGGCCTTTTTTGCAGTTAACTGATTAGATTGATTATTTTCCATACTCTAACAGATTATCCGCTAAGAAAACATGTTATAGACTACATTGTTGTAATTTTAGTAGTAAAATACCGTTTTTCTACAAACAGATGATAAAAAACTATTAGATAATACAGCTTCATCATAATAACTACTTGCAATGTTATCTAGCTATTTTACCATTAGGCACCTTTATCTATCAAAGAACAACAGGTGAAATCATGACTAACCACATTGATAGTACACAGCAGTTTCCTCTCGGATCTCAGTCTTTACCACTCGTTTTGATTTCACTGGAAAACTGGGAACTTATTCATCTCCACGGTGCTGATGCAGAGAAATACCTGCAAGGCCAAGTGACCGCGGATATTGCCATACTCACTCAGTCACATGCATTAACAGCACACTGTGATCCCAAAGGTAAAATGTGGAGTGATCTCCGCTTATTCCATCACTTAGACGGTTATTCATATTTATTGAGAACCAGCGTTGCCGATTCACAACTTGCTGAGCTGAAAAAATATGCAGTTTTCTCAAAAGTCACCTTTGAAAAAAAACCGGACCTAAAATTAATCGGGGTCGCAGGTAAAGGTGCAAGAGAAGCGCTGGCAACATTATTTACTGCATTACCTGACGAGCAAAACCAAGTCATTACAGACGGTGCTTCCACAATATTGCATTTTGCATTACCCACAGAGCGTTTTTTGGTGATCACCAACGAAGAAACCGCACAAAAAATGGCTCAAACCTTAGACGCTATTCAAGTTAATGATGAACAATGGCTAGCCCTTGATATCGAAGCGGGTTTTGCCGTTATCGATCAAGCAAATAGTGCCCAACATTTACCTCAAGCCACTAATTTGCAAGCCCTACCTCACGGTATCAGCTTTAAAAAAGGCTGTTATACCGGGCAAGAAATGGTTGCACGTGCAAAATTCCGTGGTGCAAATAAACGCGCGATGTACACCTTGAAAGGCACAGGCACCACTATTCCTGTTATCGGCGAAGGTGTGGAATGGCAGCTTGGTGATAAATGGCGTCGCACAGGAACTGTTTTAGCAGCTATCCGCTTAGGTAGTGGTGAAATTTATGTACAGGTCATTATGAATAACGATATGGAAGCCGATAGCGTTTTCCGTGTTATGGGTGATGAGCAAAGTCACCTAACCATCGCACCATTACCTTATTCATTAGAAGAGAATTAATTGGAGTTTTTATGTCATCTGCATTAGGTAGCAAGCCCGTAGAGGTGGTTAATTTTGGGGCTTTTACCGAAGTCGTCCAATTTTTAATGGAATTAGATAAACTCAAAAGCGTTTATCGTAAAAATAAGTTATTGAACCGTGAACGCCAAGAAAATACGGCAGAGCACAGTTGGCAATTTGCGGTTGCAGCAATGAGTTTTGCACCTTATGTACAAGGCATTAATATCGAACATGCGATAAAGCTTGCCCTTGTGCATGACATTGTTGAAATTGACGCAGGTGATGTATTGGTCTTTGATAATGCAGCTCGTGATGCTATTCATGAAGAAGAAGTTAAAGCCGCTAACCGTATCTTTAATTTGTTGCCTAGCCCACAAGCTGAAACCCTTTTAGCATTGTGGAATGAGTACGATGCATTAGAAACGCCAGAGTCTGTCTATGCAAATGCCATTGACCGAGCGATGCCAATGCTAATGAACTTGCACAATCAAGGACAAAGTTGGGTTGAAAATAATATCCGCCTTGAGCAAGTACTCAGTAAGTGTGATTATATCGAGCAAATTCTGCCTGAATTTTATCAGCAGTTAAAATTACAGTTAGAACTCGCCCAACAAAAAGGTTGGTTGTTGTAATTTTAGCCAAAAGCGGCTGAAAAGCCGCTTTATTTAACGTGTTACACTCATCTAATTTATATTGTCCGTGACAAGATATACTTTTCACTAATTCATTATTTTAATTTAAATAATAAACTACTTTATATTCTATATATAATTATTAATCTCGACTAATAAAGAAATATCAATATTAATAACTTGCTAATTATTAATATCACTCCTATCTTTATCATTGAACATTTGCCTGAGAGGTTTAAAATGCAAAAATTCAATGAATATTCAACCCCTTACCTTTTGCTACTAGATGTCCATTCACCCGCAATAATTCAATTCAATAAATCAACACATCAAACAATCCCAATTATCGAAGGACTCGGTGGAACTCCTGACGGCATTGCCATTGACCCTACTAATCGATTAATTTATTGGAGCAATATGGGGGATGATTATAACGCTGACGATGGCTCCATCAATGTGATGAATTTTGATGGTACAGGCAGAAAAACGCTATTAGGCAATGGAAAAGTAAGAACGCCAAAACAATTACACCTTGATTTAGTGAATCAACGATTATATTGGTGTGACCGTGAAGGCGGTATGGTTTCATCATGTCATGTCGATGGTTCTGATTTATTAATCCATGTAGCAAGGCCCCGAGATAAACACAATAACGTAGATATATTAGACCAGTGCGTTGGTATTACTGTTGATGTTGCAAATAACTGGCTCTACTGGACACAAAAAGGCACCGCTAAAGGCAATTTAGGCCGTATTTTTAGGGCACCATTAACACCTAAAACCCAGCAACCAGCCAATCAACGCACTGATATTCAATTGCTCCTTCAATACCTACCCGAGCCTATTGATTTATTGCTTGATGAAGAAACCCATATTTTATATTGGACAGATAGAGGCGCTGAGCCCGATGGCAATAGCTTAAATTGTGCCACTATTGCTTCTGATGGATTGAGCCATTACAAAGTAATAAGCCGTGGTTTTAAAGAGGCGATTGGGCTCACATATGATAAATCAGCACAACTAATGTATGTCGCCGACCTTAATGGGGGTGTTTACCAAGTCGTTATGGAAACAGGCGAAGTGGAAAAACTATATCAAGGTAAAAATTACACGGGTATTTCACAATATTCGGGCTAGAGATACCCATAATAAAGGCTTGATCTCAGTAAACTACCGAAATCAAGCCTAAAAACAGTTAATTCACACTATTTAATGAAAAGCGTGATTTATTCCTACATATAATCTTCAATCGGTACGCACGAGCAGTGTAAATGGCGGTCACCATACACATCATCAAGGCGTTTAACCGCTGGCCAGTATTTATTCGCTTTCGTTTGTGCTGTCGGGAACACGGCAAGCTCACGGCTATAACGATGTGGCCACTCCCCGGCTAACTCTGTTTGCACATGAGGCGAATTCACGAGAGGGTTATCTTCGAGTGTCCATTGGCCTTTCACTACTTGGTCAATTTCATCGCGTATAGCTAACATCGCATCAATAAAACGGTCAATTTCCGTGATACTTTCAGACTCAGTCGGCTCAATCATTAATGTCCCTGCGACAGGGAAAGACATGGTTGGCGCATGGAAACCATAATCAATTAAACGCTTAGCAATATCGAGCTCACTAATACCGGTGTCTTTCTTAATTGGGCGCAAGTCAACAATACATTCGTGAGCCACATAACCGTCTTGCCCTGTATATAAAATGTCATAACGACCAGAAAGGCGCTTAGCAATATAGTTCGCATTTAAAATAGCCACTTGGCTAGCTTTACGTAAACCATAAGAGCCCATCATACGAATATACATCCAGCTAATTGGCAAAATTGATGCACTACCAAATGGAGCCGCAGATACCGCACCTTGGTCGGTTAACATTTCTTGCTCAACCACAGAATGCCCCGGTACGAACGGTGCCAAGTGTTTTTTCACACCAATAGGCCCCATACCTGGGCCACCACCGCCGTGAGGGATACAGAACGTTTTATGTAAATTCAGGTGAGAAACATCCGCACCAATAAAGCCCGGCGTTGTTAACCCAACCTGAGCATTCATATTTGCACCGTCAAGGTATACTTGGCCACCATATTGGTGAATAATTTCACACACTTCACGAATACTTTCTTCATATACCCCATGTGTCGATGGGTAAGTTACCATCACACAAGAAAGTGCTTCGCTATGTTGCTGAGCTTTTTCACGTAAATCCGCTAAATCGATATTACCTTCATCATCACAACGCACTACCACCACTTCCATACCTGCCATATGTGCAGAGGCTGGGTTGGTACCGTGAGCAGAAGCCGGGATCAAACAAATATTTCGTTCCCCTTCATTGCGACTTTCATGATAACGACGAATAGCCAATAAACCTGCATATTCACCTTGTGCTCCTGAGTTAGGCTGCATACAAACCGCATCATAACCGGTCAATTGCACTAACCAATGAGAAAGCTGCTCTATCATTTGGTGATAACCTTGAGCCTGCTCAGGTGGGCAGAATGGGTGTAACTCGCCAAATTCAGGCCACGTAATTGGGATCATTTCCGCTGCCGCATTGAGCTTCATCGTACAAGAACCCAGTGGGATCATCGCTTGGTTTAAGGCTAAATCTTTGCGCTCTAAACTATGCATATAGCGCATCATTTCGGTTTCACTATGGTAACGATGAAAATTTGGATGCGCTAAAATTTCATCATTACGTAACATAGTGCTTGGGATCGCTTGCTCTGTTGCTGAAACCGATTGGTCTAGTTTTTCAAAATCCAATTTAGTTTCAATACCTGTGATCACCGCAAATAATTCATTTAAATCTTGGCGAGTCGTGATTTCACTAAACGTCACGCCAACTGCACCACGAATATCAGTGCGTAAATTCACTTTAGCTTTCTCAGCACGTGCTAGCACCGCTGTTTTGTCTGCCACTTCAATACATAATGTATCAAACCAGGTTTTATGACGTGAAGTAACCCCTGCGTCTGCTAATGCTTTGGCAAAAATAGAGCTGAAGCGATGGATACGCTCAGCGATCATTTTCAGCCCTTTTGGCCCATGGTAAACCGCATACATGGCGGCAATATTGGCTAACAACACTTGGGATGTACAAATATTCGAGTTCGCTTTTTCGCGACGAATATGTTGCTCACGAGTTTGCATCGCCATACGCAGCGCGGTATTACCTGCCGCATCCCGTGAAACGCCAATCAGACGTCCCGGCATTGCCCGCTTAAACTCATCACGACAAGCAAAGAATGCTGCATGTGGGCCACCGTAGCCCATTGGTACACCAAAACGTTGAGCTGAGCCGAATACAATGTCAGCGCCCTGTTTACCCGGAGCAGCTAACAGCACAAGAGCCATCATATCTGCAGCAACGCAGCTGACAATTTTGCGCTCTTTTAGTTGAGCAAATAGCGAACTGTAATCATGGACGTTACCTGTCGTACCGACCTGTTGAAGTAGCACACCGAAAACACCTTCGTGTTCCAGTGCTTTCTCTGCGCTATCCACAATCACTTCAAAACCAAAAGTCCCCGCACGTGTGCGAACAACATCTAGGGTTTGCGGATGAACATCATCTGCAACAAAGAAGCGTTCTGCATCTTTCAGTTTGCTGATCCGTTTTGCCATCGCCATGGCTTCCGCTGCCGCAGTAGCTTCATCCAATAACGACGCAGAAGCGAGGTCTAAGCCAGTAAGGTCGATAGTGACCTGTTGAAAATTCAATAATGATTCTAAACGGCCTTGAGACACCTCCGGTTGATATGGCGTATAAGCGGTATACCAACCCGGGTTTTCTAATAAATTGCGCAAGATAACTGGCGGAAGCACTGCGGGTGCATAGCCCATACCAATATAGCTTTTGTAGCGCTTATTGAGTGATGCTATCGCTTTTAATTCAGCTAAAGCTTCTTGCTCAGTTGCTCCACCACCCACTCTTGGCGGTTCTGCAAGCAGAATGGCTTTGGGGACAATTTTGTCCATCAAGGTATCTAATGACGTTGCACCCACGGTGTCTAACATGGTTTTTAATTGTTGTTCTGATGAACCAATGTGGCGCGAAATGAATTCTGAACGGTTTTCTAATTGACTCAGTGACATCGACATATCTGTGTTCCCATCCTTTGTCTGCTATGCATAAGTTGTAGGGCGGCTATTACGGAACTTGCGAGATAACGCTTAAAATCAATAATATTGCGGTTGTTTCTTGTTTCTTGTTTCTTGTTTCTTACTAATTATATTTGTTCAACCCTCTAAATAGTTCATCTTGTGACTAGGGCGAATGAGCGAAGCCAACACCGCCACAAGATGAAATATGACGAGGTTGTGGCTAGGCGGCAAGCAAATGAGACCCTAGGAGCATACATCAGTATGTGACTAGGGCGAGAGAGCGAAGCCAACACCGCCACAACACAAAATATGACGAATAAACTATTCTTCGGCTTCGATCATAGAGGTATACCCCGCCGCATCAATCAAATCCGCCAGCTCTGCGGTATCTGATGCTTTAATACGGAAAATCCAACCTTCTTGATACGGTTGTTCATTCACGAGCTCTGGTGCGTCATTCAACTCACTATTAACCGCCACAATTTCTCCACTCAGTGGTGCGTAAATATCGGATGCCGCTTTAACTGATTCGACGACTGCAACGTCATCGCCTGCACTTACCGCAGTACCCACTTCGGGTAAATCAACAAATACCATGTCACCCAACGTCTCTTGCGCATGTTCGGTGATACCAACTGTAAATTCACCATTACCTTCATCGCGCAGCCACTCATGTTCACGGGTGTACATTAATTCTTTAGGTGTATTGCTCATCACTAGCCTCTCAATTTTTAAATTTATTAATTAGATTCGCCCAAATTACACTAAGCAGTTACCTTCACGGACAAAGCCCGGTTTAACGACTTCAACTGGCATTTCTCTTTGTCTGATTTCAACAATTGCTTTGTCTTGAATTCCGTTCGGGACACGCGCTAACGCAATACTAAAACCTAGGGTTGGCGAGAAAGAGCCACTGGTTATCACCCCTTCTTGTAGTTTCCCCAGTTCATCAGTAAAGCGGACAACTTGCCCTGCACGCAGTATACCTTTTTCACGCATCACAATACCGACAAGTTTTTCAGTACCTTGTTCGCGTAATTTTTCCAATGCTTCACGGCCAATAAATTGGCGATCTTCGGGTTTCCAAGCTACCGTCCATCCCATATTCGCGGCTAATGGCGAGATTGTTTCATCCATATCTTGCCCATATAGGTTCATACCCGCTTCAAGGCGCAAAGTATCCCGTGCCCCTAAGCCCGCTGGGTGAACCCCTGCCTTGAGCAACTTATGCCAAAATTCAATGACTTGCTCTTTAGGCATGGCAATTTCATAACCTTTTTCACCCGTATACCCAGTGGTTGCAATGAATAAATCCCCAGTTTGAACACCATAAAAGGGTTTCATTCCTTCGATGGCGCTGTTTTGTTCCGAACTGAGTAACGAATGAACCTTTTCTGGCGCTTGCGGCCCTTGAACAGCCAGTAACGCTAAATCATCGCGGACACGAATTTCAACCGCATAACCTTTAGCATGCTGTTCAATCCAAGCGAGGTCTTTATCACGTGTTGCTGAGTTTACAACGAGGCGATAAAAGTCATCAGCAAAGTAATACACAATCAGGTCATCAATAACACCACCAGAAGCATTCAGCATACCTGTATATAAAGCTTTACCTTGTTCTGTGAGTTTATTGATATCGTTGGCGAGAAGGTAACGCAGAAAGTCACGACAGCCTTCGCCGTGTAAATCGACAATAGTCATATGGGAAACATCAAACATCCCTGCTTCGGTTCTGACAAAATTATGTTCATTGATCTGTGAACCATAATGCAACGGCATCATCCAACCATGAAAATCGACCATTTTTGCACCGCAGGCTATATGTTCATCATATAGTGTTGTTTGCTTTACCATGAATACCCTCTTTACATTATTAATATGACAGGGTGATTGCGTGGTGAAAATTACCCATCTACAACAAAATACCTTGGTAATTTTAACCCAACGCAAACGATAACTTTTTAAAAACCTACCACTGTTTGCTGTTCTATCCTATAAAAAAAAATAGGGCTACCATTCCTCTGTATTACTGATTGCGCTCTGATTTTGCCAGCGCTTTTTGTTAAATAATTGAGAATGATCACTCAAAATCCTTACATACAGGGTCAAATGGCGCAAAATATAACCAAAAACAGAATTTGAATGATAGCTTTATCAATAAAATCCATCACAGCAATATAAATAAAACTAATGCGAAAAATGAATGTAATTAGTTTTTTTCAGTCATGAAGGAAAGGGAAAGTTCCGCTTTTTATACTAAAACGTAATAATAAGGATTGTTTTTATGCAGAGTTCAATAATGACGCTCTGTATTTTGATATAAGAAAAAGGCACAATTTTATGAACTGTGCCTTTTGAGAAAAGGATTTAGAGGGCGTCTTCGACTTGTAACTGTTCCAACCACTTAGGCATATCAAATAGCCCCATCGCATGGTTTAATAATTGCGGTTTAACCCCCGGCAAACTGTCCGCTAAGACAAGCCCAATATCACGGAGCAATTTCTTCGCAGGGTTATTACCATCAAACAACTCACGGAAACCTTGCATGCCCGCTAACATCAGTGCTGCACTGTGTTTACGGCTGCGCTCGTAATCACGCAAGTATAAATATTGACCAAAATCTTTACCTTCACGGTGCAAACGTTTAATTTCACCGATTAGCATGGCGACATCCATAAACCCAAGGTTAACCCCTTGGCCTGCTAATGGATGGATGGTATGTGCCGCATCCCCTAACAGCGCTAAACGTTGAGCCGCAAATTGCCTTGCATAGCGCCCCGTAAGAGGAATAGTTAATCGGTCACTTTCAACTTGGCAGAGGCCAAGGTGAACATCAAGCGAAACCGCCAGTTCTTTATTAAAATCAGCAGGTTCTAAAGACTTGCGCCTTGCTGCTTCAGTAGCCGGTTGAGACCAGACAATCGAACAAAGATGTGGGTCACTTAATGGTAAAAATGCCAAAATACTTTCGCCATCAAAAGCTTGGCGAGCAACGCCTTCGTGAGGTTTTTCAGTTCGGATCGTAGCAACTAACGCGGTATGTTCATAATCCCAAAAGGTTAATGGGATATCTGCATGGCTACGCAACCACGAGTTTGCCCCGTCAGCCCCCACAATTAACCGCGCTGTTAACATGTTTTCATCATCTAATGTAATGAAAACATCGTTTTCCCCCCACACCACTTTTTTAATCGTTGCAGGGGCTAATAATGTCACATCGCGAAGTTGCGATGCTTTTTGCCATAGGGCATCACGTACAACATTGTTCTCAACAATATGCCCTAAATGCGTTAGGTTACGTTCTTGAGCAGTAAACGTAATTCGCCCAAAACTGTCGTTATCCCAAACTTCCATGCCATTATAAGCAGAAGCTCGCATTCCTTTAATGGTTGACCATACACCTAAGTGGGTCAGTAACTTCTCACTTGCCGCATTAATGGCAGATACCCTTAATGCATGTGGCTCTGCTGCACTGAATGGCACCTGCGGTGGATGATTTTCAATGACCGCAACACGTAGCCCACTCCCCTCAAGCCCACAGGCGAGTGCTAACCCAACCATACCACCACCGGCGATAACCACATCAAATGATTGCATATTTTTTATTCCTCTTTATTTCGTGGTTATTGGTGTGCAACCCAGCCCAATGTTTGGCGAGCCAAAACATCACGAGCTGGTGGCAACATTTCCATTGCCATTAAACCTAAGTTACGCCCGACAATAAGCGGTAAACAGCGATTCGCAAATAAACGAACCAAACCGTCGGTTATCGTAACCGTTTTGTCTCTATCTTGTACCCGAGCTTGCTGGTATTGGCTTAGTAGCGAATAACGACCGATATCTTGCCCCTTCGCGTTTGCCTCTACCACAATATGAGCCAATTGCATCACGTCACGGATACCTAAATTAAAGCCTTGCCCCGCAATAGGATGCAGGGTCTGAGCAGCGTTCCCCACTAACACGACTCGGTGACTAACTGGGTTAAGTGCTTTACGTAATACCAGCGGATAACAATGACGCTTACCGGCCATGACGATTTCGCCTAGCCGCCAGCCGAACGCTTGCTGTAACTTACTAATAAATGTTTCATCATCCCACGCATTGATGTCTTCCGCCTGCTCCTGATGATGGCACCATACTAAAGAACTGCGCCCTTGTGACATGGGTAATAATGCCAAAGGACCGAATTCAGTAAAACGCTCAAAGGCTTGGCCTTTTGGGTCAATAGCAGTTTTCACATTGGCAATAATGGCCACTTGCCCATAATCGTCCTGTTGCCATTGCATATGGCAGGCTTTGCCAATCGCAGAATGGCTGCCATCCGCAGCAATCAGTAATTCCCCAGTCACCTTATCTCCATTATCCAAGGTGACCGTAACGGCATCTTGTTCACGATGAACATTTTCTACTTTTGCAGGGCAATAAAGAGTGACTCCGGGCGCTTTACGTAACAATGAAAACAGACGGGCGCCCGCTTCGTGTAGTTCAATAACATTGCCTAGAGCATCGATCTGATAATCATCGGCAGCGATATTCACAAAACCAGCATGGCCTCTATCAGACACATGAACATGATTAATGGGGGTCACGCAATCCGCTAAAGCGGACCAAACGCCTATTTTTGCTAATGACTGGCAAGTACCGTGGGCTAACGCAATCGCACGTGCGTCGAATCCCGGATGTTTGCCATCAGGCAAAGCGGCCTCGATTAGTGAAACCGATAATTTTCCTTGGCTAAGGGATGATATCGCCAGTGCTAATGTTGCACCCGCCATACCGCCCCCCACGATGATCACATTCATGCGTTGTTTATTACCTTTCTATGATGACTGATATCTACCCTAAATTGTGCGTTGCAGCCGCCATTAGAGCTTCAATTTCATCAGGGTCTTTCACGACTAAATCCGTTAAGTTTTCATTTCCGTTTTCGGTGATCACAATATCATCTTCGATACGTACACCAATACCGCGATATTGTGGCGGCACATCTGCATCTGGAGCAATATATAAACCAGGTTCGACAGTTAATACCATCCCCACTTCAAGTATACGGTCTCGGTCTGTGCCGTAAAAACCTACGTCATGTACATCTAACCCTAACCAATGACTTAAACCATGCATAAAGAATGGATGATATGCTTTGTTTTCGATCAATTGATCCACATCGCCTTGTAAAATTCCAAGTGCGACCAGGCCTTCAGTTTTGATACGAACAATTTCACGAGTCACTTCATGGATACTGGTTCCCGGACGATATAGCGCTAACGCGGTATTTAACGCCTTAAGGACGATATCGTAAATTTCTCGTTGTGCTTGGCTAAATTTGCCATTAACAGGGAAAGTCCGTGTGATATCCCCTGCATAACCTTCAAACTCTGCACCCGCATCAATTAAGACTAATTCGCCATCCTTCATTAGGCTCTCATTTTCGGTGTAATGCAAAATACAGGCATTTTCACCACTACCTACAATGGAGTTGTACGAAGGAAAACGTGCACCATGGCGAGTAAATTCATGTTCTAACTCACCACAAAGTTGGTATTCATACATATTCGGTCGGCAAGTTTCCATAGCTCTGACGTGTGCTAGAGCAGAAATTCGCCCAGCCATACGCAGGGTATTAATTTCTTCTTCCGACTTAAATAAGCGCATTTCATGGACAATCGGCCGCCAATCGACCAATGTTTGTGGCGATCGTAAGTTACGACGGCTACCTTTACGTAGAATATCTAAGGCATCAAATACCAATTTATCGGCATAGGCAAACTCACCTTGTGCATGATAAACCACGTCGAGGCCATTCAGTAATTGATAAAGTTGCTCTTCTATTTCATTGAAAGGTAACGCTTTATCAACACCTAATTTTTCAGGTGCGGCGTCTTGCCCAAGGCGGCGACCAAACCAAATCTCAGCAGTTAAATCACGGACACGGTTAAAAAGAACAGTATGGCTATGTTTCTCATCGCTTTTAATCAGGACTAATACAGCTTCTGGCTCACTAAACCCCGTTAAATAAAGAAAATCGCTGTGTTGACGATACGGGTATTCGCAATCCGCATTACGTTGAGCTGGAGGCGCAGAGAAAATAATTGCAGCACTGCCTGATTGCATTTGAGCCAATAATGCATTGCGACGAGAAATAAATTCCTGTTTATTCATACCGTTTTTGCCTTATTATCAGAATAATTAGATTGCTGAATATATTGCTTGTGTTTAACCAATCACATAGCAACATACACTGGCGAAATGACTTAAATCTGGATACATCACGCTTTCAAGCACTTAATTTATCAATAATAAAATATTGATTGATAAAGTTAAGTGCTTTGAAAACTCACATTAATAGAAATTAATGAAGAACCGGTTTATCATTTTCCACGGCTGTTGGGCCTTTAGTCGGCTCAATCAACGCAATGTAACATAATTGCACCGCCACCCTGACATACTCAACCACTTCTTCTAACGCTTGCTCAAGTTCTTCTTGGTCTTCGTCTTCGTCATAACCAAGCATACCAATATTGCGTAAATCTGTGATAACTTCGCTTATCTCTTTTTTATCAGCCAGTTTCGGTTGTGTAACCCCGACACCTAATAAAAAGTGATTTACCCAGCCAGCTAGCGCATCAGCATGGTCAAAAACAGAAGCGTCTTCGTCAGGAAATAGCATAGTAAATGCAAATTCGCTGTCATCAAGTGCTTCGAATGTGGTATCGAAGAGCTCTCGCAGTGGCTGCGAAACCGTTTGTGGAAACGCTAAGCCATCGTTAGCAAGGTCATGGACCAACGTTTGCCAGCTATGGTCACGGCCCCCGCCACAGATCAACCCAGTTATTAGACCATGGATCTCCGCAGCAGTAAGTGCGATTGAGTGCTGTTGCAGTAATTTGTCCAGTGATTCATAGTTTGGTAAAGATTTTTGTATAGACATCTGAATTCGTCATGTTAGCTTATGATTCGTGATATGCTACCATCAAGGATAGCCGCTAGACCAGTATGCTTTTGTCTTATCTATTAATTGCGCCAAATATGATGTATTTACGGCGAGTATTATTCAGTATGGAGGTATAATGTCCGCACAACCTGTCGACATCCAGATTTTCGGGCGCTCAATGCGAGTCAATTGCCCAGCAGAACAAAAAGAAGCCCTTCTTGAGTCGGCTAAAGAATTAGAACAACGCTTGCAAAATCTGAAAGATAGAAGCGGTGTGACCAACACGGAACAACTTATTTTTATTGTAGCATTGAACGTCTGTCACGAATTAGCACAAGAAAAGACAAAAACGCGTGATTATGCTTATAATATGGAAGAGAAAATAAAAATGTTGCAGCTCACAATCGAACAAGCGTTGCACGATCAGGTGAAAATTACTGAGAGGCAGGTATTGCCCCTAGAGTAAATCTGCTTATTAATCAGACACTAGTAGAAAAAAATATACAAAATTAAGGTTGCATTTTAAATCTAGTTTCGTACAATGAAATCACTGAGTAACGATAAGTTCTCAAACCAAATTTCTCTGAGATGCGCGTGAGTGGGCGAGTCCCCTGAGCCGATATTTCAACTAAACAGAATGTGGTTATGGCGCTGGTGAGCATGCCTGATTCGCTCAGGAAGCCTAAAGGTTGCTAAACTGCGTTCACCTTGAACCAAGGGTTCAAGGGTTACAGCCTACAACGGCATCTTGGAGACCCCCAATTAAGTTCCTGCTTATTTTTCATTTGTTTCCTACATAACCTCTCATCTTGCGATATACTTTAAGTAATTTACTTTCTTGGTTAACTGTTTTTTATCGCATATACAACAGGTTATCACATGCAAGACTCCCTCTCGACACAACGCCAGCAGGTACGTCAAACAATCCGTCAAGCACGTCGTCAATTAAGCGCTCAGCAGCAATATGACGCAGCAGAACAACTCATGCATAATGCATTAAGCCACCCGAAAATTGCACAAGCCAACACTATTGCTTTGTTTCTTTCTTTTGATGGCGAAATTGACACAAGGCCACTCATTCATGCGCTCTGGGCTGAAGGCAAACAAGTCTATCTCCCTGTTTTGCACCCCTTTAGTCGCCACCATTTATTGTTTCTTCACTATCGCCCCGATAGCCAACTCGTTAAAAATCGATTTAATATTGATGAGCCACCGCTTGATGTCAGAGATGTGCTACCACTCGAAAAATTGGATATCATGCTTATCCCATTAGTGGCATTTGATACTCAAGGGCAACGGTTAGGGATGGGAGGTGGGTTTTATGATAGAACGCTTGCTAATTGGCAACAAACCGGGTTTTATCCCATTGGCCTTGCCCATAATTGCCAGCAAGTAGAAAAACTCCCCATAGCTCATTGGGATATTCCTTTACCCGAAATTATTACGCCGCAAAAAATATGGCGCTGGTCATAAACACCCGCGCCATCATTTCACACACTTTTTAGCGTAACTTAGAACAGTAAACGCGCACGAATGGTTCCAGGTAAATCTTTTAATTTCTGGAGTGCTTCATCTGTTTGGTTTGGCGTTTGCATTAATACATCAATAACCACATAACCTACGTTGCCTGATGTACGTAAGTACTGGCCGACAACGTTAATGTTATTTTCCGTGAAGACTTGGTTGATGCTATTCAAAATACCTGGACGGTTTTCATGAATATGCAAGAAACGGTTGGTATCTTCAGTATGCACTGGCAAAGAAACTTCAGGGAAGTTAACCGCAGATAATGTTGAACCATTATCTGAATACTTAGCCAGTTTACTTGCCACTTCTAACCCAATATTTTCTTGAGCTTCTTCTGTCGAGCCCCCAATGTGCGGTGTTAAAATCACATTGTCGAACTTAATCAATTCAGAGATAAATGGGTCATTAGGGTCATTGTTCGCAGCGGGTTCACTTGGGAATACATCCACCGCAGCACCTGATAAATGCTTGCTTTCCAACGCGGCTGCCAGTGAAGGGATATCCACGACTGTTCCACGTGATGCGTTAATGAATATAGAGCCAGGCTTCATACGGTCGAATTGTTCTTTAGCAAACATATTCTTCGTACTTGGGGTTTCAGGCACATGTAAGCTAACCACATCGCTCATGTTCAGAAGTTCAGTTAAAGAACGAACTTGAGTTGCATTACCTAAAGGCAGTTTGTTTTCAATATCATAGAAGAAAACATTCATACCGATACCTTCAGCTAAGATCCCTAACTGAGTACCAATGTGGCCATATCCAACAATCCCAAGACGCTTACCACGCGCTTCAAAACAGCCTTTAGCTTGTTTTTCCCAAATACCGCGGTGTGCTTGCATATTGGCTTCAGGAATACGACGTAGTAAAAGTAATAATTGGCCTAATACCATTTCTGCAACGGAACGTGTATTTGAAAATGGTGCGTTAAATACAGGGATACCGCGTTTTGCCGCAGCATCTAAATCAACTTGGTTGGTGCCAATACAAAAGCAACCCACTGCAACGAGTTTTTCTGCTGCAGCGAAAATTTCTTCAGTAAGATGAGTACGGGAACGGATACCTACAAAACGTGCATCTTTAATCGCTTCTTTTAATTCTTCGTCGGATAACGCACTTTTGTGATATTCAATGTTGGTGTAGCCCGCGGCTTTTAAGTTATCAACCGCACTTTGGTGCACACCTTCTAGCAGTAAAAATTTAATTTTGTCTTTTTGCAAAGATACCTTAACCATTTCCCTACCCTATCGTGAACGTACTTAAGATTTATAACAGATGAACCTATGTGTTTGCCTAACATAGCTCAAGAGAGATAACATCCATCTACCTTGAGCTATGAAGCGTATACCAACATAGCAAAAAATAGCGCAGTAGCAATACAACCGTTTGCTTAATGGATGCTAAAAAGCGCGAAGAAAAAGAAGTAAAATGGTAGAAAATCAGGGGTGGTAACACAAAATAAGGATTTTTCCTGTACAATGCCTATTTGTGTGAGATATATCACCAAAATAGCCAGACATTAAAAAAAATAAAATAAATTTCAAATTGATGATATTTATAAAACTGGTTAATTAATTTAGCTTCTACCAAATCATAGACTAATGACAAAATACCAGTAAAACAAAAAAACCAGCGGGTATAACTCCACTGGCTTATTGGAATAATTAAATATGATATAGATTATAACTTGATGGTTTTAACGCCTTCGTTTGCAGTCCCCATCAATACAACATCAGCACCGCGATTGGCGAATAACCCAACGGTCACAACCCCCGCAATCCCATTAATCGTATTTTCTAATGCCACAGGGTCAACGATATTTAAATTATGGACATCTAAAATCACATTGCCGTTGTCTGTAATCACATTTTGACGGTACTCTGGCGTACCACCCAGTTTAACCAATTCACGTGCCACATAGCTACGCGCCATTGGGATCACTTCAACAGGCAGTGGGAATTTACCTAGTACATCAACTAACTTAGATTGGTCAACGATACAGACAAAGGTTTTTGCAATTGCGGAAACAATTTTTTCACGTGTTAAAGCCGCACCACCGCCTTTGATCATATTCATATGGTGGTCAACTTCATCAGCGCCATCAACATAAACATCTAATGAATCCACTTCATTACAATCAAATACTGTAATACCCAGTGATTTTAATTTTTGAGTTGATGCTTCTGAGCTTGATACCGCACCTTCTATTTGGCCTTTCATTGTGGCTAATGCATCAATGAAGTGTGAAGCCGTTGAACCCGTTCCAACACCAACAATAGTGCCCGGTTTTACGTAATCAAGTGCTGCCCAACCTACCGCTTTTTTTAATTCGTCCTGAGTCATACTCATGCCTTTTAAGATTTAATTGAGTCGTGATTAAGGTTATTAATAACTAGTATATACCGGACACCCAATAAGTTGCAGCTTTGTTCGCTGTATTTATGTCACGGTTCTTGGGATTTACGCCACAACAATAATATTTTTAAGTGTTGCGTGTAAAAATATGGCATAGTGCTTGGTAGAATAACAACAAGGAGATTTTTTTGATGAAGCGCCCTGACTATCGCGCATTACAAGCACTGGATGCCGTTATCCGTGAACGCGGCTTTGAGCGTGCGGCTCAAAAGCTCTGCATCACGCAATCTGCTGTGTCACAACGTATAAAGCAGTTAGAAAACCTGTTTGGGCAACCACTACTTGTGCGTACCGTTCCGCCGCACCCAACTGAACAAGGGCAAAAACTGCTAGCACTGCTTCATCAAGTTGAATTATTAGAAGAGCAATGGTTAGGTGATGAAAATAGTGGCTCAACCCCGTTGTTACTCTCACTTGCCGTCAACGCTGACAGCTTGGCAACTTGGTTTCTTCCTGCCCTAAACCCTGTATTAGGCAATAGCCCTATTCGGCTAAACATTCAGGTTGAAGATGAAACACGGACTCAAGAACGTTTAAGACGCGGCGAGGTGGTCGGCGCTATCAGTATTCAACCCCAAGCCTTACCGGGTTGTTTAGTCGATAAACTTGGCGCACTGGACTATATTTTTGTTGCGTCACCTGGCTTTGCGGCAAAATACTTCCCTGATGGTGTGACTCGCTCTTCGTTATTAAAAGCACCTGCGGTTGCTTTCGACCATCTAGACGATATGCACCAAGCCTTCGTACAACAAAACTTTGGTTTGTCACCGGGCAGTGTTCCATGCCATATCGTGAACTCCTCGGAAGCCTTTGTGCAGTTAGCGAAACAAGGTTCTACCTGCTGTATGATCCCACATTTGCAGATAGCCAGTGAATTAGCGAATGGTGAATTGGTTGATTTAACCCCGGGGTTATGTCAGCGGCGGATGCTCTACTGGCACCGCTTCGCACCTGAAAGCCGTACAATGAAAAATGTGACTGACGCCCTATTAAAAACGGGGCGCCAGATGTTAAAACAAGAAGATGAACCCGCAAAAAGCTAGCGTTTTAATTCAAATACCACATCGACTTGGTCATTAAAATCAATACTCTGTTGTTCATAGGTCTCATCAATCTTGAGGTCTTGAGCAACAGAGGCTTTCATCGCCCCACCATAATTTCTTGCAGCCATTGGGTATGGCACCGCAGCTGGCGCATTATAGTTAATGCTATACACAGGACCTAACTGGACATTAAAGCCTTTTGCTAAGATATTGGCTTGTTCTGTCGCATTTTTAATCGCTTGAGACCGTGCTTCATCACGATACTGTTGCGGGTTAGCCACACCAAACTGTACTGAGTTGATTTCATTGAGACCTGCGGCTAAAGCACCATCTAACAAGACATTAAGTTGGTCTAATTTCTTCACTTTCACTTCAACAGAACGTGTTGCCGTGTAGCCTTCGATGGTTGATTTTTGCTTCACGCTACTGTAATCATATTTAGGCTGAGTTCGCACATTTGCCGCGTTGATATCTTCTTTTTCAATGCCATTTTTCTTAAGAAACTCAAAATACTCTGCAACTCGCTTATCGACGCCAGCTTTCGCAGCTGCCGCATCTTTTGCAGTGACTGTCACAAGAATGTTCAGCGTCGCCATATCTGGAGTCGCTTTCACTATTGCATTACCCGAAGTTGTAATGTGTGGGCCATTGGGTAACGGGTCAGCCAAAGACATGGTAGGAACCGCAGCACCTGCTACCATCGCAGCTAAAACTAAAGATTTTAATTTCACAGAACCTCCCAAGAAAATTATTTATCGCTAAAAAAGGGATAATTGGTAATAAACTATCCCTGAGCTCAATTTAACAGTAACACATGAAACAAAAAGTACAGTCAGAATAATGAGAAATTGAACTTTATTGCTTGTCTGTTGAAGATATATTGTTATTGAGAAATCAAACCGAGTCCCTTAAGCCCCTGTATCGCAAGTTGAAATGCAATAAACCACATCACACTCCCCACGAAAATGTTAATAATGCGCTGTGAACGCGGTTTATTTAACACGGGTGAAAACCAAGCAGCAAGTATCGCCAATGCAAAGAACCACACAAATGACGCCGTTAGTGCTCCAGCCGTAAACCAAGGTCGTAACTGGTTTTCTAACTGTCCACCGACACTACCTAGAACCACAAAGGTGTCTAAATAAACATGAGGATTCAGCCAAGTGACGGCAAACAGTGTAACAATCACTTTCCACCTTGTGATAGCCCGGCTTTCCGTTTGAAGTATGACCTCATCAGGGCTGAGCGCTGTACGAAACGCACCATAGCCATACAACATAAGAAATGCTACGCCAGCCCACGTGATCAATTGCATTAATATTTCAGACTGGCTGAGTAAAGCACTGCCACCAAACACACCTGCGATAATTAAAACGGTATCACTTAAAGCGCATAATAATGCACTCATTAAATGAAACTGCTTTCGGCTTCCTTGCTGTAAGACAAATGCGTTCTGTGGTCCTAAAGGTAATATCATTGCAGCACCTAATAGCGCACCCTGTAAATAGATCGAAAACATGCATTAATTCCAATTTTTTATTCAATTAATATGCATGAATATTAGCGATAAAAAATTATTAGTGGAAATGATTAAGTCTAATGGGTCATAAGTATCACTTATAACCAAAAATGCATCGGTAAGAAAAATATCGGGGTGGAAATATAGGAGTGAGAAATGAATAAGAGCCCATCGAAGACAGGCTCTTATTTTCAGTGAAACTGCTGAATATGACTTTCTAAATATTACTCTGCAGCATCTTGCTTGATAGGCGCATTTTGCTTATGAACATGAACATCCATTTGTGGGAATGGGATACCAATATTATGTTTGTCCAGAGCGCGCTTAAACTCTTCTAGCAAATCCCAATATACAGGCCATGCATCACCGTTAGTGGTCCAAAAACGCACTAAATAATTTAATGATGACGGAGCCATATCATGTAAACGGATAGTGACGCCTTTAGCATGCTGAATACGGCTATCCGCAGCGACGATATCACCTAATACTTTTTTCACCACATCAATATCAGAATCATAAGCAACACCCACAATAATATCTTGACGGCGATTAGGCTCACGACTGGTATTAATGATGTTATCAGCAATTATCTTCCCATTAGGAATAACAATAATACGGTCATCTGCGGTTCTTAACGTCGTTGAAAATATTTGTACATTTTGCACAGTGCCTTCAACAGCACCGATTGAGACATACTCCCCCGCTTTTAGTGGCCTAAATACCACCAGCAACACACCTGCCGCAAAGTTACCCAGCGAGTTTTGTAATGCTAAGCCAACAGCTAAACCGGCCGCACCCATTACCGCGATCACAGAAGCAGTTTGTACGCCAATTTTCCCTAATACCGCAATGAAGGTGAATGCAACAATGGTATAACGTGCTATCGCTGATAAAAAGTCACTGACTGTTGAATCAATACCTTTCATGGTCATCACGCGATGTAAACCACGCCCAACCCATTTTGCAATCATCATCCCGACAATCAAGATAACAATTGCAGACACGATATTCACAGCATACTGAACTAACAGATCTTGGTTTGCCACAAACCAATTCGTTGCATCATTCAACGCGCCTGTAACATCATCAGTATTCATATATATATACCCTTTAGGATCCAATTATCAATATTAACCCCAACCAGTAAATCTTTAAAAAAACGTTTAATGGCTGGCCGTACATTGCAAATAATAGCGATGATTTATTAAAACACAAAACAAATCACTAAATAAAATTATTCTATCTATTTTCTATAACAAAAATTCGATAATCCTTTAGCATTAATAAGAAGTCATCAGTGCCGCAAAATGCAACACTTTCATTATCATAATAACTCATTCCTTCTTCCAACCCTTCAGTTTCAAATGATAATTGGTTGGCGCGGATCATCACTTCTTCATCATCAAGCAACAATGTATATTCGTGGCCAATAAGCTCCCATTGTTTTTCACTGCCTTTGATTTTTTCGTAATTTTCTTCAATAGCATCTAACAGACTAAGGTCATTTTTGACCTCTTCATTAAGCCAATATCCAATAGCCTCATGATCCATCGAGAATTTAGCGGAGATAGCTCCGGTGATATCTTGGAAAAATTGGTAGTCCATATGCAGTCCCTCTACTCTTGCGTTATTGACGCTAGTATAACGCGAGTCAAACCGCTTTGTTGAGAGGTATTACCAACAGAAAAAATAAAATTGAGTAATGACGTGCAAAAGCATATTGAACAACAAGGTATAAAAATTATCGAAGGGCCGGTGAATCGGACTGGTGCTACTGGAGCAATTAGATCTATTTACTTACGTGATGTCGATTTAAATTTAATCGAAATTTCTGAATATATTTAGCGAATACACCCAATTAAAAAAGGCCCCTAACATTAGGAGCCTCCATGATTAATATTACCTTGTTACACGGCTGTTTGGAAAATCACGCCATCCGCTTTTTCGGTATATTGTGATAACTGGTCAAAGTTCAAGTAACGGTAGGTATCCGCTGCTGTTTCATCGACCTTATCCATAAATTGCAGATACTCTGCTGGTGTTGGTAAACGACCTAATAAAGAGGCTACCGCTGCCAGTTCTGCTGATGCGAGGTAAACATTCGCACCTGTCCCTAAACGGTTCGGGAAGTTACGCGTTGAAGTGGAAACGACCGTCGCTCCATCAGCTACACGTGCTTGGTTACCCATACACAGTGAACACCCTGGAACTTCAATACGCGCACCACTCTTACCAAAGACGCTGTAGTAACCTTCTTCAGTTAATTGTGCTGCGTCCATCTTAGTTGGTGGCGCAACCCATAAACGCGTTGGTAATTGGCCTTTGTGGGAATCCAATAACTTACCTGCTGCACGGAAGTGGCCAATGTTTGTCATACAAGAACCGATGAAGACTTCATCAATTTTCTCGTTTTGAACATCAGACAATAAACGTGCGTCATCTGGGTCATTTGGTGCACACAGAATTGGCTCTTTGATGTCATTCAGGTCAATTTCAATGACTGCTGCGTATTCCGCATCTGCATCACCTTCTAGCAGTTGTGGATCTGCTAACCAGTTTTCCATCCCTTTGATACGGCGTTCAATAGTACGACGATCACCATAGCCTTCTGCTATCATCCATTTTAATAGAACGATATTCGATTGCAGGTATTCGATAATTGGCGCTTTATCTAATTTGATAGTACAACCCGCTGCTGAACGCTCTGCTGACGCATCCGCTAATTCAAACGCTTGTTCAACTTTCAGCTCAGGCAAACCTTCGATTTCTAAGATACGGCCAGAGAAAATGTTTTTCTTACCTTTTTTCTCTACGGTCAGTAAACCATCTTTGATTGCATACAGTGGGATTGCATGAACAAGGTCACGTAATGTGATACCCGGCTGCATTTCACCTTTAAAACGAACCAGTACTGACTCAGGCATATCCAGAGGCATCACCCCTGTTGCTGCAGCAAATGCGACCAAACCAGAACCCGCAGGGAATGAAATACCAATTGGGAAGCGCGTATGTGAGTCACCACCTGTACCGACGGTATCAGGTAATAGCATACGGTTTAACCAAGAGTGAATAATACCATCGCCTGGACGCAGAGAAACACCACCACGGTTCATGATGAAATCAGGTAAAGTATGGTGCGTTGTGACGTCAACAGGCTTTGGATACGCAGCAGTGTGGCAGAATGACTGCATAACCAAATCTGCAGAGAAACCAAGACAAGCCAAGTCTTTCAGCTCATCACGGGTCATTGGGCCAGTTGTATCTTGTGAACCTACAGAGGTCATTTTTGGCTCACAGTATTCACCAGGGCGAATACCTGGGCGACCGCAAGCACGACCAACCATTTTTTGTGCTAATGAGAAACCACGGTTGCTTTGTGCAACGGATTTCGCGTGACGGAATACATCTGTTGCTTCTAAGCCCAGAGATTCACGTGCTTTGCTGGTTAAACCACGGCCGATAATCAGTGGAATACGACCACCCGCACGGACTTCGTCAATCAGCACATCTGTTTTTAATTCGAATGTTTCGAGTAGCTCACCCGTTTCATGGTTACGCACTTCACCTTTAAATGGATAGATGTCAATCACATCCCCCATATTCAGTTTAGAAACGTCCACTTCAATTGGTAATGCGCCCGCATCTTCCATTGTATTAAAGAAGATGGGTGCAATTTTGCCGCCCAATACTACCCCACCGCCACGTTTATTTGGCACAAATGGGATATCGTCACCCATAAACCATAGCACGGAGTTAGTCGCTGATTTACGAGAAGAACCAGTACCGACAACGTCACCCACGTAAGCTAGTGGGAAACCTTTCTTATTCAGCGCATCAATTTGCTTGATTGGGCCAACATTACCCGCATCGTCTGGTTCAATACCATCGCGTGCGTTTTTCAGCATTGCTAATGCGTGTAATGGGATATCTGGACGTGACCATGCATCAGGGGCTGGCGATAAGTCATCTGTGTTAGTTTCACCAGTCACTTTGAACACAGTTACGGTCATTTTTTCAGCTAACGCAGGGCGCTCTTTGAACCACTCGGCATTTGCCCATGACTCAATAACTTGTTTCGCGTGAACATTTCCCGCTTTCGCTTTTTCTTCTACGTCGTAGAAGTTATCAAACATCAGTAAGGTGTGGGAAAGTGCTTTAGCGGCGATTGGCGCAAGTTTTTCGTCATCCAACGCTTCAATTAGTGCATGGATGTTATATCCGCCCTGCATAGTCCCTAGCAGTTCAATGGCTTTTTCAGGGGAGATAAGAGAAGAGGAAGTTTCGCCTTTAGCTATCGCGGCTAAAAATCCAGCTTTTACGTACGCTGCTTCGTCAACACCAGGGGGGACGCGGTTGGTCAGCAGGTCTAACAGGAAATCTTCTTCACCTTTGGGTGGGTTTTTGAGTAACTCTACCAGTGCAGCTACTTGTGACGCATCTAATGGCTTAGGGACAATCCCTTGAGCGGCACGCTCGGCTACGTGCTTACGGTATTCTTCTAGCACGACGTTCTCCTCGCTTCATTGTAATTTGTATACCCGGCTGTCTGCACCATACTGACAAAATTATCATCCGGTGCCAGGTCAGAGGAATTTGCTCGCATAATCTCAATGGCGGTAAAATTATGCCCAGCTTCGGGCGATCAGCATAGCAGAATTTAAACGTAATGTTAATTCATTCACAAGAAAGCAACATTTAACTACTAACTTTACGCCTTAACACTTCATTACTGGTTATTTTTCAGCTTAAGATACTATTAATCATCGTAAAACGCCGAAAAAACCATACTTTTTATAATGCATTTTAAAATTTAAAGCACCCTAATTAGTGCCTTTTTTCATCAGCTATCACAAATTATATTTTTTATCGCAATTTTATTTATATTACTAATTGATAAGGTAAATCATTGCGATTGGTTTTAATCCCTTTAAAGGTTTTAATGGATTTTACCGCCCTTTTAAACCAATTAAATTGCCAAACGGGTCTTCAAATTGGCACATTCGGTTGTTACCATCTATTAACATTGGCCCGCGGTACAGCTTTGCCCCTAATTGAGTGAAATGCTCAAAAGCCAAATCAAAATTATCGACCTGCCAATACAATACCGTTCCCTTTTTACCCTCACTAACTTTTTCATCCGCTTGCACCACTTCTATCGTGAAGTCTCCGACATGTAATAAGGTGAAATCAAATTCAGGCAAGTATTCTGCCTTTGCTTGTGGAAAAGCTTGCTGATACCAAGCCAATCCCGCTTGGACATCGGGTACGTGGATTAAAATTGCAGTGGGTTTTAGTTCCATAGCGCTTTCTTATTAATAGGTATTATTTTGTTTTAGCTTACACCAATGATTGAAAGTTAGTAAATGTAGATAAGGTGTAAACAATGGCCAAACCAGCGATTGCTTACGCCTTGAGCATCATCAAGTCAGATCATTTGACCCTGTAAATATACAGAATTATTTACAGGGTCTTACAGAGTCATCTAAGGAAATTATTGTATTGACCTAAACCTATTTAGATAGAAAATTTAAGAACCCACATATTTTCCGGATCCATCCATCCATAAAATCGCTGGCATTTCATAAAAATAGAAGTTCAAGTCATCATCATCCTCTGCTTTAGCATTTTCAGGCCAGTATTGTTCAAGATGATTAACAATTTCTTGACTATTAGCATTCCAATACGGAATGTTTTTGCCTAAAGGATCATCAGGAGAACAGAATCTAATTATTTGCTTCTCTAATAACTCTTTTATCATAGAAAAGAATATCCCCCTATGTTCATAGAAACACTTGTTTGGATTCCAACTCACTATGGAACCAAACAACCCTGATAACCATAGCCCTTTTGCATCACCAATAATCTCATCAAAATGTAGAGTTTTTTCCATTATAGACTCACTTTAAAAATTTTATTTCTGCTGGTGCAGCATCCTTAGCAATACCTCTTGGAATATCAATCGTCCAAGCCTTCCCTGTTTCACTTGCAGAATGAGAAAAATCACGTAGATTGAAGCTCCCATTTGGGGTTTTAACAGTATAAATATTTCCTTTTCCCGGAACAGCCCTTACTTCCGGTAAAACTCTATTACCTGTTAACTCAACAAAATACTGCTTAATTTCTACTTCTGATGCTCCATTAAAAATCTTTGCGTTACCTTTGTTTGGCGTTTCAATTAAAGTCCTATTTCCTATTTGAATGCCAGATCTACTATTATCATATTCAAATAATTCTTTAATTTCATTTTTTCTATTAGAAACTTGAATTGTTTGTTGTTTAAGCCTTTGATCATCGGGCTCAAGTCCATTAGGAGTGCCACTTACGCTACCACCAGAAGTCTCTAAAGCACCTTTTTCTTCTACCCCTAACTCCATTCCAACATTTGGATTTTTTGCTGCTTTATCTATATCATTTGAGCAACTCATTCCGAAAGTACAATCAAACGTTTCCGCTAGACCATCACGAATATTACCTAATGCCTTTTCGATACCTTTTGCAATACTGCTATCTGCTGTTTGTGTTACTTGTGAATTTGAACCAACACCATGAGGTAATGTAGGAACATTCGGAGACGGAATAGCAAATATACTACTTTGAGTAAAGTTGAGTTTATTCAAATTCTCTGTATTAACATCAATGGCATTAATTAATCTGCTATGTAAATATTTAACAGAAGTAATACTTCCTCTTGCCGACTTATCAAGTATCTCTTCATCTCCATCTCCATATTTATAATTGTCATTCAAACTGTCTAGATAGGTATTCTCATTATACCCAATTAAAAAGCTATCTAGCTCAGCTGAGGTTTTATACTCTTTGCTGATTAATCTGCCAGATATCATTATCTCTTGTACAAAAGGGTATTTCTCTGGATTATTTAAAAATTTCCATTCATTAAATCCTTCAACTTTTTCCAAAAATAATTTTTGTTTCTCGATATGCTCTTTAATTATTTCCTTTTTAGTCTCAATATTTTCTTTTGATGATAAATCAACCTTTCCATTTTTATCTAATAAAGACTCAATATCTATAGGAGTAGCCATATATTCACAATATGACATGTAATCCATAAAATCATTTAGAGCGTGATACCATTCAGGTGAAACTTCATGTCTATAACTTTCAAGATAACTATTATATCCATCATAATATCCATCACCGAAATATAAAGCGGTATTATTCTCAACAGGTAATCGAGTTCCTATTACAGTCATTGAATCCACATGACTCATATTTGTCATAATCTAATTTCCTTATTAGCATTTAAATATCACAATAAGGAAAATAAAATTTAATATTTTTATAGTCAACTAAACAGTATCATTCAAATAATATAAAAATACTGAATTAAATAATCATATCAAAGATACTAAATTTCTTAGTTAGTTATTAAAAACAAGCATTAATGAATTAAATAAAACTTTGTCTTTATTTTTAGATAAATACAAAAAAAGCCAACGTGTTTCCACATTGGCTTCATTCGCTTTGCTGATAAACAGCATACTAGAGATACTGTTTATCTATGCGATTAAAGAAAATTATTTTTTCTTTTTCGCTTTAGCGTTTGGTAAATCAGTAATGCTACCTTCGTAAATCTCAGCAGCCATACCGATTGATTCGTACAGTGTTGGGTGAGCATGGATAGTTAATGCTAAGTCTTCTGCATCACAACCCATTTCAATTGCTAAGCCGATTTCGCCCAGTAATTCACCACCGTTCACGCCGACAACCGCCCCACCGATAACACGGTTAGATTGTTTGTCGAAAATCAGTTTAGTCATACCTTCTGAGCAGTCAGATGCAATTGCACGGCCTGACGCAGCCCATGGGAAAGTTGCAACTTCATAGCTGATATTTTGTTCTTTCGCTTCTTTCTCAGTTAAACCAACCCATGCAACTTCTGGCTCAGTATAGGCGATGGATGGAATAACTTTCGGGTCAAAGTAATGTTTCAGACCAGAGATAACCTCTGCGGCAACGTGACCTTCGTGAACACCTTTGTGAGCCAACATTGGTTGACCAACGATATCACCAATAGCGAAGATGTGTGGAACGTTAGTGCGCATTTGTTTATCCACACGGATAAAGCCACGGTCATCAACTTCAACGCCTGCTTTGCCTGCATCCAAGTTTTTACCGTTAGGAACACGACCGATTGCCACTAATACTGCATCATAACGTTGTGGTTCTGCAGAAGCTTTTTTACCTTCCATAGAAACGTAGATACCGTCTTCTTTCGCTTCAACTGCCGTTACTTTAGTTTCTAACAGCAGATTGAATTTTTTACTGATTTGTTTGGTGAATACTTTAACCACATCTTTGTCAGCCGCTGGGATGACTTGGTCAAACATTTCAACCACATCGATTTGAGAACCCAGTGCATGATACACAGTCCCCATTTCTAAACCGATGATACCCCCACCCATAACCAGCAGACGCTCAGGAACTTCAGTCAGTTCTAATGCATCTGTTGAATCCCAAATACGTGGGTCTTCATGTGGAATGAATGGTAATTGAATTGGACGGGAACCCGCAGCAATGATTGCGTTATCGAAATTGATAGTTGTGCTACCATTTTCACCTTCAACAACCAGCGTGTTGGCACCTGTGAATTTACCGAAGCCGTTAACTACGGTAACTTTACGGCCTTTAGCCATACCAGCCAGACCACCCGTCAGCTGATTAATGACTTTTTCTTTCCATAAGCGAACTTTGGAAATGTCAGTTTTTGGCTCACCAAAAACGATACCGTGTTCTGCTAAAGCTTTTGCTTCTTCGATCACTTTTGCAACATGCAATAACGCTTTAGAAGGAATACAACCAACGTTTAAACAAACACCACCAAGGGTTGAATAACGTTCTACTAAAACAGTTTCTAAACCTAAGTCAGCGCAACGGAAAGCCGCAGAATAGCCTGCAGGGCCTGCACCAAGCACAACCACTTGGGCTTTAATTTCAGTACTCATCATGACCTCTTTTTGTTTTGTCCAGCGGTACTGCTGAATAAACGATCTTCCACTGGAAAAGTACACACCGAGAGCAGTTTACAGAATTGTTAACACCCTGAAAAGGCTCATTTCGTGATGTAACTCCCAACCTTTCGTAGCGGCAGCAAAAAATTCTGCCCCAGCCTAAATAAAACAGACCGGCTTATTCGCCGGTCTTATTATTTACATCACTAAACGGCGAATATCGCTCATTAATTGCCCTACTAGGGTGATGAAGCGAGCTCCATCAGCACCATCGATTACACGATGGTCGAAGGACAGTGACATTGGCAGGATCAAGCGAGGAACAAACTCGCTACCATTCCAAACAGGTTTCATTGAAGAACGTGACAGCCCCATAATTGCAACTTCTGGTGCGTTCACGATTGGTGCAAAACCAGTTGTTCCGATACCACCAAGGCTTGAAATCGTGAAGCAGCCACCTTGCATATCAGACGCAGTCAATTTACCTGCACGCGCTTTCTTAGAAACTTCCATCAGTTCGCGAGATAACTCTAAAATGCCTTTTTTGTTTACGTCTTTGAAGACAGGAACAACTAAGCCATTTGGTGTATCTACCGCAATACCGATGTTGATATATTTTTTCAGGAACAGGCGCTGCGCATCTTCAGAAATAGAGCTATTAAAGCGCGGCATTTCTTCCAGAGCACGAGCAACCGCTTTCATGACAAAAACTAATGGTGTGATTTTCACATCCAGTTTTTTCTTTTCAGCTTCTTTATTTTGTTGCTTACGGAATTCTTCAACTTCAGTGGTATCCACTTCTTCCATCAGCGTAACGTGTGGGATCATTACCCAGTTACGGCTCAGGTTAGCACCAGAGATTTTTTGGATACGACCCAGTTCAACTTCTTCAACTTCACCAAATTTGCTGTAGTCCACTTTCGGCCATGGCAGCATACCAGGTAAACCGCCACCTGCTGCTGCAGGAGCTTCCGCACGTTTTACGGCATCTTTCACGTAAGCTTGAACGTCTTCACGCAGGATACGGCCTTTACGGCCTGTGCCTTTAACTTTCGCTAAGTTAACACCAAATTCACGCGCTAAGCGGCGAATAACTGGTGTTGCATGGATGTATGCATCGTTTTCAACAAATTCAGTTTTGCTGTCAGTTGTTTTTGCTGGCGCTGCTGGTGCTGGAGTGACCGCAGGAGCCGGAGCAGATGACTGAGCTACTGGAGCCGCTGCTGGAGCTGCACCTGCCACTTCAAAGGTCATGATCAGCGAGCCAGTTTTCACTTTATCGCCAGTCGCAATCTTAATTTCTTTAACGGTTCCAGCAAATGGCGCAGGAACTTCCATTGAGGCTTTGTCGCCTTCAACGGTAATGATTGATTGCTCAGCAGAAACGGTATCACCCACTTTTACCATCACTTCAGTGACTTCAACTTCATCACCACCGATATCTGGTACGTTGACATCTTTAACCGCTGAAGCAGCTGGCGCTGATGGCGCTGCAGCTTGAGCAGCCGGAGCCGCTACAGGAGCCGCGCCTGCAACTTCAAAGACCATAATCAGTGAGCCAGTTTTCACTTTATCACCGGTTGCAATTTTAATTTCTTTAACGGTTCCCGCAAATGGTGCAGGAACTTCCATTGAGGCTTTATCGCCTTCAACAGTGATTAAAGATTGCTCAGCCGTAACCGTGTCACCAACTTTAACCATAATTTCAGTAACTTCAACTTCATCGCCACCGATATCTGGTACAGCAACATCTTTCGATACCGCTGCGCTTGGTGCTGCCGCTGGAGCTGCTGGGGCTTCTGCAGGAGCTGGCGCTGCTGCACCCGCCTCCGCTTCGAATACCATGATTAATTTGCCTGTTGTCACTTTATCACCAACAGCAATTTTAATTTCTTTTACCACACCCGCTTGTGGAGATGGGACTTCCATAGAAGCTTTATCACCTTCAACGGTAATAAGCGATTGCTCAGCTTCTACTTTGTCGCCAACTTTAACCATCACTTCGGTGACTTCAACTTCATCAGCACCGATATCAGGCACTTGGATTTCAATAGACATTGATTTTTACCTCTTATGCCAAACGTGGGTTAACTTTATCTGGGTTGATGTTGTATTTTTTAATCGCTTCTTCAACGACTTTTACATCAATCTCACCACGTTTAGCTAATTCACCTAACGCTGCAACAATCACATAGGATGTATCCACTTCAAAGTGGTGACGCAGGTTTTCACGACTGTCTGAACGACCGAAACCATCTGTACCCAGAACGCGGTAATCACTTGCAGGAACATAAGTACGAACTTGTTCTGCAAACAGTTTCATGTAGTCAGTTGATGCGACTGCTGGTGCATCGTTCATAACTTGTGCAATATAAGGAACACGTGGTGCCTCAGATGGGTGCAGCATGTTCCAACGCTCACAATCTTGACCATCACGTGCCAATTCAGTGAATGAAGTCACGCTATAGACATCAGAACCGATTCCATATTCAGCAGACAGAATATCCGCTGCTTCACGCACGTGGCGCATCATCGAACCTGAACCTAATAGCTGAACTTTACCTTTGCTACCTTCAACAGAAGCCAGTTTATAGATACCTTTACGGATACCTTCTTCTACGCCTTCTGGCATTGCTGGCATGTGGTAGTTTTCATTCAGCGTCGTGATGTAGTAATAAACGTTTTCTTGTTTCTCACCGTACATACGCTCTAAGCCGTCTTGCATGATCACCGCAACTTCGTAAGCGAAAGCTGGGTCATAAGAAATACAGTTAGGAATAGTCAGTGATTGAATATGGCTATGGCCATCTTCATGCTGTAGACCTTCACCATTCAGTGTTGTACGGCCTGAAGTACCACCAATTAAGAAACCACGTGCTTGTTGGTCACCCGCTGCCCACATCAAGTCGCCAATACGTTGGAAACCAAACATTGAGTAGTAGATATAGAATGGGATCATCGGCAGGTTGTTAGTGCTGTATGATGTCGCAGCCGCTAACCAAGAAGAACCCGCACCCAGCTCATTGATACCTTCTTGCAGAATTTGACCTTTAGAGTCTTCTTTATAGTAAGCAACTTGCTCACGATCTTGCGGAGTATATTGCTGACCTTTAGGACTATAGATACCGATTTGGCGGAATAGACCTTCCATACCAAATGTACGCGCTTCATCAGCGATGATTGGTACTAAACGTTCTTTAATCGATTTGTTTTTCAACATGACGTTCAACGCACGAACGAACGCGATAGTTGTTGAAATTTCTTTAGATTGTTCTTCCAATAATTGGCTGAAATCTGCCAGTGCAGGAATATCTAATTTTTCATCAAAGGTTGAACGACGAGCTGGCAAATAACCACCTAACGCTTGACGGCGTTCATGTAGATATTTGTACTCTTCGGAATCTTTTTCAAACGTAATGTATGGCAGTTTTTCAATTTGCTCATCAGCAACAGGCACATTGAACTGATCACGGAAATGACGAACGCCATCCATGTTCATTTTCTTCACTTGGTGAGCAATGTTTTTACCTTCTGCAGTTTCACCCATACCATAACCTTTGATGGTTTGCGCTAAAATAACAGTCGGTTTGCCTTTAGTTTCTTTGGCTTTTTGGAATGCAGCATACACTTTCTTCGGATCGTGACCACCACGGTTCAGAGCCCAAATCTCATCATCAGTCATATCTTTAACTAATGCTGCAGTTTCTGGGTAACGATTAAAGAAGTGTTCACGAACGTATGCACCGTCACGTGATTTAAAGGTTTGGTAATCGCCATCTAAGGTTTCGTTCATCAGTTGAACAAGTTTACCGCTCGTATCTTTACGCAGTAATTCATCCCAACGGTCGCCCCACATAACTTTGATAACTTGCCAGCCAGCACCATTAAAGATACCTTCTAGTTCATTAACAATTTTACCATTACCAGTAACTGGGCCATCTAAACGTTGCAGGTTACAGTTGATAACAAAAACTAAGTTATCTAATTTATCGCGAGTTGCGATAGTAATTGCACCTTTAGATTCTGGCTCATCCATCTCACCATCACCAAGGAATGCATATACACGCTGAGCTGATGTATCTTTCAGCCCACGGTTATCAAGGTATTTCAGGAATTTAGCTTGATAGATAGCATTAATTGGCCCCAGCCCCATTGACACAGTCGGGAACTGCCAGAAGTCAGGCATTAATTTAGGGTGTGGATAAGAAGACAGACCATTTCCACCAATTTCTTGACGGAAGTTGTTCATTTGCTCTTCAGTTAAGCGGCCTTCCAAGAACGCACGTGCGTAAATACCAGGAGAGATATGACCTTGGAAGAAGACTAAATCTCCGCCGTCATTGTTATTATGTGCACGGAAGAAGTGGTTAAAGCACACTTCATATAAAGTTGCTGATGACTGGAAAGAAGCCATGTGGCCACCCAGTTCTAAGTCTTTTTTGGAAGCGCGTAAAACAGTCATCACTGCGTTCCAACGAATTGCAGAGCGAATACGGCGCTCTAAATCCATGTTACCAGGGTATGCCGGCTCATCTTCAACAGCTATTGTGTTGATGTAATCAGAATGACCAGATGCACCAGCGGCAATATTAACACCGCCTTTACGTGCTTCGCTTAATACCTGTTCGATAATAAACTGAGCACGATCAACACCTTCTTCACGGATGACCGATTCAATCGCCTGTAGCCAGTCGCGAGTTTCAATCGGATCCACGTCATTTTTTAACATATCTGACATGGTGTATTCCTTATCTGTTATCTATTTTATATGTTTATGTGGAGCCTATCTTCCTGCTATTTTCCTCATTGCTGTAAAACAGCAGGAAGATAGGCCCTGATGTAGTTGCCGCTTTAACTCTTAATTAGAGTACTCACAATAATATAGACGCAGCAGTCAGGATCTATATTATTAATTCAAATCAGGATGTTGCTGTAACCGACGTAAAGAACGTTCTCTGCGAGTTTGCTCTCGGCTAATATCCAACAGTAGATCTTCGATAAAGGCTAAATGACGATGAGAAGCTTCACGTGCTTTTTCAGGTTCTCTTGCCATTATAGCGGCAAAAATCTGTGCTCGATGTTCACTAACTGCTTTATACATTTCTTTACGGGTATATAAGAACTCGAAATTCTGACGAATATTTTGTTCTAACATCGGGATCATACAACGCAAAAGGTGTAATAAAACGACATTATGAGCAGCTTCAGTCACAATGAGTTGATATTGTAATACTGCGTCTGACTCTGCTTCTAGCCCGCCATTTTCTTGCGCTGTCTTAATTAATTCATAGCTTTGGCGAATCCGTTCAAGATCCTCATCTGTGCCACGAAGTGCTGCATAGTAAGCTGCAATACCTTCAAGGGCATGGCGAGTTTCAAGGAGATCAAATTGAGATTCAGGATTGCCTTCAAGTAGCTGAGCCAAAGGGTCACTAAAGCTTTGCCACATTTTCTTTTGTACGAAGGTTCCGCCACCTTGGCGGCGAGATAAAAGGCCTTTCGCCTCTAACGTTTGAATTGCTTCACGCACTGATGGTCGAGATACGTCAAACTGCTTTGCAAGTTCGCGTTCAGGGGGCAGCTTTTCGCCAGGGCGTAATGTCCCTTCGAAAATAAGATGTTCGAGACGCTGCTCTATTACATCTGATAACTTTGGTTGGCGAATTTTACCGTAAGTCATAATCTGCCATATTCATAAGTGAGTAACTATTGATTACGTATTACCCAGTGTTAATTGGTAATACCAATTTATTTATGGGTTAATAAAGTAACAAAGTATTCACTATCTGTCCATAAAGACCTTGCGCTAAATCATAAAATCCTGCAAATCTTAACAATTTTTTTTAAAATTTAGCATGAATTGATAACCTAATATGTAATTTAGCATGACATATTTTAACATTAAAAACGATTTTTTATGCTAAAACGCAAAAACTGAACCGTTAAAGCAACCAGTTGAGTGAATTCAAATTCACAATTAATGAATTTAAAAACAAACAACCCCCTTAATAGCAATTTTTACTCTCCAAGACTGCAAGTGTGTTAATTTTATGTTAACAAAACAGTTTAACCCAAACTTAACTAAAATTTATTTGATAGATTTACATTCAAGCCTATCCATTACCTTAGAATAAAATTGATGTAGAAAATAAAATAGCGCTGTAATGTTTCAATTTATTGATGAACAAAAAAAATGCAATAATGTTTCGATTGATGAGGAACTACAAATATTTCGTGGTAATCCCTTAATTCGTTGCAACCCCTTAGATATTTAAATCAATATCAAAGTACAGTTAGGCGATAAGTAAGTAGGATGCCCACATCCGACTTAACACGAATAGATAACGTGTATTAAAGCTTTATTAGCAATACTATGGCTAAGGCATCCCGAATTAATTAGATCAATTACCCATTCTTATCAATAAAACGCATAGACAAATCCATGGCTTTAATATGCTTGGTTAACGCACCAACAGAAATAAAATCAATCCCTGTTTCTGCGAATTCTTTTATCGTTGCTAATGTGACATCACCGGAAACTTCAAGTGCGGCTTTTCCTGCGGTTAACACGACAGCTTCTTTCATCATAACTGGAGTAAAGTTATCTAACATAATGATATCAGCTTGCGCTTTCAGGGCTCGTAATAGCTCATCTAAACTTTCAACTTCAATTTCAATTGGGACATCAGGATGTGCGTTACGTGCTAGTTCAACAGCTCGTTCAACTGAACCGGCCGATATAATGTGGTTTTCTTTTATTAAGTAAGCATCAGATAAACCTAGGCGATGGTTAAACCCTCCCCCCATCAACACTGCATATTTTAAAGCGGTCCTTAAGCCTGGGATAGTTTTACGTGTATCAAGTAACTTCGCTCTTGTACCTGTGATTTGTTTTACATATTCAGCAGTTATACTTGAAACAGAAGAAAGCGTTTGAATAAAATTCAAAGCCGTGCGCTCACCAGTTAATAAAATTTGTGATGGGCCATGCATCTCACAAAGAACTTGATTAGGAGCCACGGCTTCACCATCTTGGACCTTCCAATCAATTTTGACTTGCCCGCCAAGTTGAAGAAAGACTTCATCTAACCATTGCTTACCGCAAAAAACACCTTGTTCACGAGTAATAATTCGAGCACTCGCTTGCCTATCCGCATTTAACAACTGACCAGTAATATCCTTTTTATAATCAACAGATTGACCTAAGTCCTCTTTCAAAGCCACACTGACCATAAAAGGAATATCAATCTGTAACCGCTCAAAAAGTTTTTCGCGTCTTTGTTGTTCATCATATCGCCGTATAGTCATTTTTAACTCCAAAATATACACTCGCTTCGTTTCATCTATGCTAATCTTTCCGTTTGCAGATAACGAGTGCTAACAAAAAAGAAAAGAGAATACTATGGATAACGATATGAAAATACATAATGGTTGGCTAAATAATGTGACTCATATCCCTTCTCCACATCATGATGAGCGCCCCACTAATGCCATACCTTCTCTTCTAGTCATTCATAATATCAGCCTTCCACCGGGTCAATTTGGTGGACCTTATATAAATCAATTATTTACAGGGACTTTAAACCCTGATGAACATCCATTTTTTTATGAAATTAAACACCTTCGTGTTTCAGCTCATTGCCTAATACGCCGTGATGGTACAATTATTCAATATGTCCCTTTTCATTTACGAGCTTGGCATGCAGGCCAGTCTTCTTACCAGGGCCATGAAAAATGTAACGATTTCTCTATTGGTATTGAACTAGAAGGTACTGATTTTGATCCATTTACAGAAGAACAGTATCAGTCCCTAACTTATTTAACTAATTTGCTTACAATTGAATACCCACTAATTAAAAATAATATTACTGGTCACAGTGATATCGCCCCTGGCCGTAAAACAGATCCTGGTCCATTCTTTGATTGGCTATATTATAAGAATAAGTTAAAGAATTATTAGTTTAATAATTATTAGCGGATAATATCCATATTAAAATTATCCGCTAATGCAATATAGATACATTTATTTTCACCTAATTCATCCTAAAACCCCAGCTTCTATTTTATTCTTGTTATTTATTGCGAAGCTGCTCGAAGAAAAATGCAACCTAACCTACATTTCAATAAACATTTACAAATTGCTTCGCACTCTCTTTTTTAACCTCTAATTTCAAATTAAAAATCTAATTATGATAAAGCCTCACTTAACAACGGAGGTTTTATTTATGAATCAACAAGGCTTTTCACTCATTGAAATTATGGTAGTCATTGCAATCATATCAATTTTAAGTGCTATTGCGATCCCTGGCTATCAAAGCTATATGCAAAAAGCAGCGATTACTGATGTGCTCCAAACCGTCATCCCTTATAAAAACAGTGTAGAAATATGTAGTTTTAACCGGGGTAGTTTATCACAATGCAACGGAGGCAATGATGATATCCCTACCAATATAACCGGGAGATATATTAGTAAAATAGAGGTTAAATCAGGCGTTATTACATTTTCCACAGATAAATCACTAGCAGGCTTAAAGGTTACATTGACACCAACCATTCCATCCTTAAATACTCCCTTTAATTGGGCAGTTGCTTGTGAAAACAAAAATAATATCAAATTAAAGTCATTGTGCGAAAAAACCTTTGTATTTTAATTGGAAATATACATATGAATATATCTAGAAACGATCAATTCATTTATAAAGAACTTAAGAGTCTATGTGATAGGAATTACATTATAATCATCGACTATAATCAAAAACGGTTATCTATAGCTGTAGTTAAAAAGCCGGATGATAATTTAATAGCCACATTAAAATTTATTGCCAGTGTCCCTGTATGCTATGACATTTGGCCGAAAGAAAAAATAGACCATTATTTCAATAATACAACACATGAAATAAAAGAGGAGGAGGCACATTATCAACCAAAAGAACCCGAGCCATTAAATACTTCATCCCCTGCGATTAACTTTGTGGATGAATTACTAAAAACAGCGGTTCATAAACGTTCATCGGATATACACCTTGAACCGACTAAGCATGGGTTGAAAATTAGATTACGAGTCGATGGAAAACTATATTTTATTCCTTCTCCTCCTTATGAGATTAATAGTGAAGTTATTGCTCGTATAAAAATACTCGCAAAAATGAATATTGCGGAAAAAAGACTTCCACAAGATGGCCAAATGAGTTGGTACTTTGACGGGCAAAATTATAGCATTCGTCTTTCAAGTATTCCGACAATTCACGGTGAAAAATTAGTCCTACGTATTTTGAATACACAATTAAAATATTCTTTAGAGCACATAGGGATGTGCTCTTCCCTTCTTGATTCATTAAAAGAATATTTAAATCGACCACAAGGGCTAATCTTAGTTACAGGGCCCACAGGAAGCGGTAAAACAGTAACTCTTTATAGTTACCTAGAATATTTAAATCAGTCCTCAAGAAATATAACAACCATTGAGGACCCAATTGAAATTCCACTACAAGGAATTAATCAAACCCAAGTTAATGAAAAATACAAACTTAATTTCTCTTTTATTTTAAGAGCACTTCTGCGACAAGACCCGGATGTCATTATGATCGGTGAAATTCGTGATGAAGAAACAGCCAAAATAGCGACTAGAGCAGCTCAAACTGGCCATCTAGTTTTGTCTACATTACACACAAATTGTACATTCAGTGCAATAGAGAGAATGAACCAACTAGGGATAGAAAATAGCCAACTAAAATCTTGTCTCAAAATGGTCATTGCACAAAGACTGGTACGAAAACTTTGTCCTCACTGCAAAGAAGCAATGCCTAAGAAAACCAAACTACACGCTAACCATATAATAAATGAATGGTCAGCAAAAGGGTGTGAACTCTGTTTTTCTGGTTTTATGGGGAGAACCGCAGTTTATGAATATATCGACCATAAAAGCATCTGTGAAATACTCACAAAGAATACATTAGAGAATCCAAATAATTTTATTAGTCTTTTTAATGCAGGTATAGAACTTGTTGAAATGGGTGAAACAACTCTTCAAGAAATCTATTCCATTATCGGAAATGGAGTGAGTTAACATGTTTATTTATTCATATAGCGCCATTGATTTTAACGATCAACTAACACATAGTACGCTAATAGCGAAGAGTAAAAAGCAGGCTTTCATCAACATATCTGAAAGGAACTTAATTCCTATACACATAAAGCTAAAAACAATATTCACTTTAGACAAAAACAACATTAATTATAGAATTCATTTTTTTCATCAGTTATCTTTATTATCCTCATCCGGTATTAATCTTGTACAATGTTTGAAAATATTACAGACCAACTGCCAACTCCCCTTTTGGATTGATATTATTGAGAACTCAATAATTCATATTGAAAAAGGAGAAAAACTCTCACAGTACTTACAAAAATACCCAATAATCTTTGATGACACAGTAATAAGTATTATTACCATTGCAGAAAAAACAGGTCAATATGAGGAAAGCTTTAGTACAATCAACAAAATTTTAGAGCATAATAATAGAACATCACTACTTATCAACAAGTCAATACGATACCCAATAATCCTTTCTGTATTCTCAATAATATTATTATTCATTATGATGTTCTATGTCGTCCCCCAATTTGAGAGCATCTATGAAAATGTTACACATGAATTACCTCTCATCACAAAAATAATAACCTTTATCTCTAACTCCCTACGAGATTATTCCTCCTATTTATTTATTACTTTACTATTTGCATCCTTTATAGCATTTAAATTTAAGATGAAAACATTAGTTTTATTGAAAAAAACAATCATGCACCTCCCCATATTCAAAAAATCATTACAGTTTCATAATTTAAGCCTATATTTCTTAACGATGCACTCAACTATTAACGTAGGATTGTCATTATCTGAATGCTTAAAATGTACAATTCAAACTATCAGCAATCCTCAATACCAAAAAGACTGTAAATACGTACATATGTCGGTACATAGAGGAGAATTACTGTCCTGTGCAATGAAGCAAACCAAATTTTTCCCTGATTTATCTGTACAGCTAATGTCTATTGCCGAAGAATCTGGAAAAATACACTATTTCTCAAATTATTTATTCAAATATTATTCAGAGCAATATGTTTTTATTACAGAAAGAAACTTAAAAAATCTTGAACCTATTTTACTCCTTTTAATTGCTATACTGGTAGGAATGATCATGTTAGCAATGTATCTACCGATATTTAACTTAGGAAATGTTATAACTGAGTTATAAATAATTTTATGTAGATATGAATATGGTATTTCACCTTAAATATTTTATATAAAAATTTGTTTTTTAACCTATTCATCGTAATATTACTTTGGATGAAGACAAATGATTTATTTCAGTGTAATCTATTTTTTTTCAACGAGTAAATGAATAATCATATGCCTTATATAGTTGCTTTAACTGGTGGTATTGGAAGTGGTAAAACAACCGTTGCAAATGAATTTGCTAAACTTGGAGTCCCCCTAGTTGATGCAGATGTGATTGCTCGGCAGGTTGTTGAGCCAAATACCCCTGCCTTAGAAAGCATTACACGCCACTTTGGTAAGGGTGTTATTCTTCCGAACGGAGAGCTAAATAGACAACGCTTAAGGGAAATTATTTTTTCCAAGCCCGATGAAAAAAAATGGCTGAATGCTTTGCTTCATCCATTGATCCAGCAAGAAACACAAAAGCAATTTCAGCAAATAAATTACCCTTATGTGTTATGGGTAGTCCCTTTATTAATTGAAAATAATATTCATCATTTGGCCGATAGGGTATTAGTTGTTGATGTTACTACTGAAGAGCAAATTCAGCGTACATTAAAAAGAGATAAGACCAGTTTAGAACAAGTTACTAATATACTTAATGCACAAGTTAGCCGTGAAAAACGACTTAATTATGCCAATGATATAATAACAAACCATTCTCATGATACGGATCTCTCAGGCAAGGTCGCTGCTTTTCATAACCAGTACTTAACGCTAGCAAAAATAAAAAAATAGGAATTAAAATGGGCGAATTAATTGCAACAAATTTTATTACTTATGAATACCCAATGAATGAAAAAATTCGTTCGTGGCTGCGCCTTGAAACACTTTTATCTCAAATTTATGAGCTAAGTAATATTACTTCCTACTCTACTGGTATTGCCTTTTTCCGTTCTGTTTCAGAACTAATTGAAATTCTAGATAGAGGAGAGGTACGTTCTGAGCTCATGAAAGAGCTCGAAAAACAACGGATCCAGTTAGCGAATTGGGCCGAAGCGCCTAATGCCGATAACCAATTAATTTCTACATTGCTTGAACAATTATCTGAAACAATCTCCAAATTAATGTCAGCCCCACGTTTTGGCCACCATTTACGAACAGATAAAATTATCAGTATGGTACGTCAACGTTTAAGCATCCCTGGTGGCTGCTGTAGTTTTGATCTCCCCACACTACAGCTTTGGTTGAACATTTCACAGATCGAGCGAAATAAGTCCATCAATGGATGGCTACAAAGCCTCGACCCACTGAAGAATGCATTAAACACCGTTCTTACATTAATTCGACAAAGTGGAAATTTTGAGATAAAAGAATCTCATAATGGTTTCTATCAAGATAATGTCGAGGGTAAAGAGTTACTACGCATCAAATTATCCATTGAACATCTCATTTACCCGCAAATTTCAGGCCATAAAACACGATTTGCCTTACGCTTTCTACATATCGACAGTGAGAATGGTATACTTCCAGATGTTATTAATTTTGAGTTATCCTGTTGCTAGCTAGAGATATATATTTATGAGTGAAATCATTGAAGTAAATTGCCCTACATGTAAAAAGATCGTTGTTTGGAATGAAAATAGCCCTTTCCGGCCATTTTGCAGTAAACGTTGTCAACTTATTGACCTTGGTGAGTGGGCTAGTGAAGAGAAACGAATTGCTAGCCAAGGGGATATATCTGACAGCGATGATTGGAGCGAACAACCAGATAAATAATACGTTAAGTCGCGACAGCATAAAATTAAGTGGAAAATATATCATTGTGTATTTTCCACTTAATATCAATATCAGCTATTATGTTGATCACTTCTCTGCGTTAATAAATCAACAATGATACGATTTGCTGGAGGGAATTCATTTGCAATAAGATCATGTTGATAAACCCAACGCGAGTCTTGCCCTTCTTTACCATACGGTTCATTTTCCCACGAAGAAACTATGAAAAAATAGAGTGTAATGAAACGATCATCAAACTCATGATCAACGCGATGAAATAACTCGCTCTTAGTCACTATAATTCCAACTTCTTCTTCAAGCTCACGAACTAATGCTGCTTCAGGAGATTCATTAGTTTCAAGTTTTCCACCAGGAAACTCCCAAAAACCAGCCATATGTGAGCCTTCAGGCCGTTTAGTAATAAAAATTTTTTCCTGAGAATTACGAATGATCCCAGCTGCGATATGTAAATGTTTTTTTTCCATAATTTTTTCGTCAAAAAGGCGGGTTACCCCGCCTTTTCTTTATATTAGAGTTAATGATGAACTAGTTTAAGCGACCGTGACATTGCTTATATTTTTTACCTGAACCACAAGGACAAGGATCATTACGACCAATTTTATGACCTTGAGTTGCAATTTTAGCTTCATTTTCAGTCATTAAAGATTCAGCACCTGCTTCATGGCTTAATTGTTGCCTTTTCGCTAAACGCTCAGCTTCTTCACGACGCTGTTGCTCTAATGCTTCAACCTCTTCAGGTAAACGAACTTGTACCTTAGATAAAGTGCTAATCACTTCATATTTCAAGGCTTCAAGCATGTTAGCAAACATGCTGAAAGATTCACGTTTGTATTCTTGCTTAGGATCTTTTTGCGCATAACCACGCAAATGAATGCCTTGGCGTAAGTAATCCATTGACGCTAAGTGCTCTTTCCATAACGTGTCTAATGTTTGCAACATGACACCTTTTTCGAAATTACGCATCGCTTCTGCGCCAACAATTTCTTCTTTACGACCATAAACTTCAATCGCTTTTGCCATAATGCGTTCACGCAATGTTTCTTCGTGTAACTCAGGCTCTTTGTCTAACCACTCTTTGATTGGTAAATCGAGGTCAAAATCATTGACTAAACGCTGATGTAAACCTTCAATATCCCACATTTCTTCAAGTGATTGAGGTGGAATATAGGCATCCATAGTTGTGGTTAACACATCCTCACGAATGCTATCAACCGTTTCTTTAATATCACCGCCATCAAGTAATTCATTACGTTGAGTATAAATAGCACGACGCTGGTCACTTGCAACATCATCATATTCAAGTAACTGTTTACGAATATCAAAGTTGCGGCTTTCAACTTTACGTTGTGCGTTAGCGATAGCCTTAGTCACCCATGGGTGCTCGATAGCTTCACCCGGTTTCATACCTAACTTTTTCATCATTCCAGTAACGCGGTCTGAGGCAAAAATACGCATCAGCGCATCTTCCATAGATAGGTAAAAACGAGATGAACCCGCATCCCCTTGACGACCCGCACGACCACGTAACTGGTTATCGATACGACGTGACTCATGACGCTCTGTACCGATAATATGCAAACCACCCGCCGCTAATACTGCATCATGGCGTACTTTCCAGTTTGCTTTGATCTCATCAATTTGCTCTTGGGTTGGCTCTTCTAATGCTGCAACCTCAGTTTGCCAGCTACCACCTAACATAATGTCAGTACCACGACCTGCCATGTTAGTTGCGATCGTCACGGCAGCAGCTTGACCTGCATTCGCGATGATATCCGCTTCCATTGCGTGGAATTTAGCATTCAAAACATTATGAGCAATTTTGGCTTTTTTCAATGCATTAGAAATCAATTCAGATTTCTCAATAGAAATCGTACCAACAAGAACTGGTTGTCCATTGGCGGTTCTTTCGCGAATATCTTCAATAATTGCTGCAAACTTATCAGTTTCGTTCATATAAACGAGATCAGGTAAGTCTTTACGAACCATTGGGCGGTTAGTTGGGATAACAATTGTATCGAGTTTATAAATTGAACTAAATTCAAATGCTTCGGTATCTGCAGTCCCCGTCATACCTGCAAGTTTTTCATATAAACGGAAATAATTCTGGAAAGTAATAGAAGCTAAGGTTTGATTTTCATTTTGAATTTCAACCCCTTCTTTCGCTTCAACTGCTTGGTGTAAACCGTCAGACCAACGACGCCCTTCCATTGTACGGCCGGTGTGTTCATCAACAATGACGATTTGACCATCTTTTACAATATAATCAACGTCTAAGGTAAACAACGCATGTGCACGCAAACCTGCCATTACATGGTGCATTAACATGATGTTAGAAGGCGAATATAGGGACTCACCTTCATCCATTAAACCTTCTTTTACCAGAAGCTCTTCGATTAATACCAGCCCACGTTCAGTTATGGTCACTTGACGTGCTTTTTCATCAACAGAGAAGTGGCCTTCCCCTTGGAAAGTGTCTGAATCTTCTTTCTCTTGACGTTGTAGATGTGGAATAAGTTTATCTACTTTTTGGTACAATTCAGAGCTGTCTTCTGCAGGGCCTGAAATAATCAGCGGTGTACGTGCTTCATCGATAAGAATGGAGTCGACCTCATCCACCAATGCATAATGCAATTTGCGTTGAACACGCTCTTCAGGGCTAAATGCCATGTTGTCGCGTAAGTAGTCGAAACCAAATTCATTATTCGTACCGTAAGTGATATCTGCCGCGTACGCTTCACGTTTTGCAGGAGGAGCCATACCTGGTAGGTTGATACCTACCGTTAGGCCTAAAAATTCAAATAATGGACGGTTATTTTCAGCATCACGTTTGGCTAAGTAGTCATTCACCGTAACTACGTGAACCCCTTTGCCACTTAACGCGTTGATATAAGCGGGCAATGTTGCCGTTAATGTTTTACCTTCCCCTGTACGCATTTCAGCAATACAGCGTTCATTCAGTACCATCCCACCGATAAGCTGTACATCAAAATGGCGCATACCAAATACACGTTTACTGGCTTCACGAACAGTTGCAAATGCTTCAGGAATGATGCTTTCTAAGCTTTCACCTTTCGTTAAACGTTCACGAAACTCCACCGTTTTTGCTTTTAGCTCATCATCAGATAATTTTTCGAAGTCTGGCTCAAGGCGGTTAATTTTTTCAACTTCTTTACGTAAGCGGCGTAACGTGCGGTCATTACGACTACCAAAAACTTTGGTTAAAATCTTTGTTAACATGTTCTAATCTCTAATAATCAATTAATTGTTTTAAATTTTAATAAATTTTATGACATAAAACAGCGCAGCAATAAGCTGGCTTGTCATGAATGAAGATTAGGCTGTTAACGGACCGGCACGAATACCGTGAACTTGGGCAATCCAAATTGCAGGTTGGTAGGCAATAATATGAGGATAGTTATAATGACTAAATTGGATAACACTTTCATCCCACTGAAGTGAGCGCTGTGCTAACATGGCATACAGCGTATCTAACATCAATTGTGGAACAATAAGCTGTTCAGTCTCTTTTGTTGCAGCGTTTACATCATCGTCTTCCGTTGCCGAAAAAGCAAAAGTTAGCTGCCGAATGACATTCCTTACCGCATGTTGCTGCCAGTAATTTACTGAATAAGATGACGATGATGACGAAGAGCGTTGGGAATTTTGTTGAGCAAATAAATTGTCAAAAGCATTAACAGCTTGGTTTTGGCGATTAACTGGTGAAGAGTTAACCTGTGTATGTTGAGACTCTGATAACGCATTTAAAATTGTAGGCAAGCCGACACCCGTGGCAACCACACCTAATAACAGGTGGGACCAAAAGTATTTTCTACCAAGTTGTCGCCAAAAATTTAAAATGCCCATCAAACTCTTATATAATAAATAAGTGACAAAATTATTATTTGTAATTCGTTGTTTCATTCTCAGCTGGAGCTAAAAATGAGAGATAGTCATCCACAAGCACTTTTTGATGTTCTTGAAGGATCATTGGCAACATCATCGAACACTTTACAAACTATTCAGCGTAATGCAAAAGCAATTATCAAACTGAATCGGGCTGTAAAAGGGTTACTACCGGCTGAAATTAAACCCATGTGCCGTGTTGCAAACTACCGTAATAATATTATGGTCATTGAAGTGGCAAATGCCAGTTGGATGACCCGACTTAATTACGAAAAAATCAATCTTCTTTCTGCATTAAGAACATCTATTCTACCATCTTTATCTTCTATCGACATCAGAATCAATCCCGATCTTGTGCGAAAATCGAAGCAAAATAGCTCAGTAACTAAGCAAACAGCTTCAACAAGTCAAAAAATGAACGAACGTCAGATAAGCACACAGACAGCGAAAACACTTTTGAAATTAGCGGAAAATAGCCCGAAAGGATTAAAAGAAAGGTTTGAGCGGCTGGCTGCACTAGCCGGAGAGAGTACTAGTGCAACCAACAGAAAAGGCTAGCTTCGATTAGCTTTCGAAGGTAGCTGCATAATCAAGTATTATGCAAACACCGTTGAAGGTGCTTTGAATGCGACAGGCAATTGAGCTTCGTCTTCAAATGTGACGAGGTCCCAAGCAGATTCTTTCGCTAAAACTGCTTGTAACAGCTTGTTATTCAATGCATGACCTGACTTAAACGCAGTGAATGCGCCAATAATGTTGTGCCCACACATGAATAAATCACCAATTGCATCTAACATTTTGTGACGAACGAATTCATCTTCAAAACGTAAACCATCTTCGTTAAGAACTTTATAGTCATCAACAACGATGGCGCAGTCGAAACTACCGCCTAAGCATAAGCCTTTTGATTGCAGATATTCAATATCACGCATAAAGCCAAAAGTACGCGCACGGCTAATTTGATTTACAAATGATTCCGCTGAGAAATCAAGTGAGTAGCGTTGTGTGCTACTATCAATTGCTGGGTGTTGAAAATCAATTGTGAAATCAAGGCTAAACCCATTATAAGGTCGCATTTCAGCCCATTTATCACCATCTTCAACGCGTACAGTTTCTTTTATACGTAAAAATTTCTTCGCACAATTTAACTCTTCAATACCGCCATCAAGCAGTAAGAATACAAATGGTGCTGCACTGCCATCCATAATAGGGATTTCAGGCGCATTGACTTCAATAACAATGTTATCGATACCTAACCCTGCTAAGGCAGCATTCAAATGCTCAACAGTCGAAATACGCACGTTATCTTCATTAACTAAGCATGTACATAACATGGTGTCACGAACTGATTTCGCATCTGCCGGAAAATCAACCGGTGGATTAAGGTCAGTACGACGGTAGATGACCCCGGTATTGGCCGGCGCTGGACGTAATGTAAGCGTAACTTTCTTGCCGGTATGTAAACCAACACCAGTCGCTGTAATAATACGTTTTAGTGTCCGTTGTTTGATCATCGTATTTTTCTCGCAATGTTATAAGTCCTACTGATCATCATACAAGATAATCAGTAGGAAATTTTAGCACAAAAAGCGGAGAAACCAATATAAATAAAATTAATCGGCCTGCTTACGCAAGAACGCAGGAATATCAAGATAATCTGGTTCTTTGTTTGTTTGCGTATTTTGGTCGTTAACTGCTTTAGCAGCTGGTTTCTCTTCTGTTAATGAAGACATGCTATTTTGCATTTGCTGATAGCGTTGTTCCATTGACGCCTGCTGAGACATTTTGTTGCTAACTAAAGTAATTTCTGGACGTTTGTCCATACCAATACCCGTAGCAACAACAGTGACACGCAGTTCTTCGTGCATTTCTGGGTCAAGAGATGTACCGATTACCACTGTTGCATTATCAGATGCGAAGGCACGAATAGTGTTACCTACCGTTTCAAACTCATCTAAACGCAGGTCGAAGCCAGCCGTGATGTTAACTAATACACCACGTGCACCAGACAGGTCGATATCTTCAAGAAGTGGACTAGAAATAGCCATTTCTGCCGCTTCTTCTGCTCTATCTTCACCACGAGCAACACCTGACCCCATCATCGCGTAGCCCATTTCTGACATCACAGTACGTACGTCAGCAAAGTCTACGTTCATTAAACCTGGGCGAGTAATCAGTTCAGCGATACCTTGTACTGCACCTTTTAGTACGTCATTTGCCGCACCGAAAGCATCCAGTAATGAGATACCACGACCAAGTACTTTTAATAATTTATCATTTGGGATAGTGATCAGTGAGTCAACATGTTTTGACAACTCAGTGATACCCGCTTCTGCAAATGCCATGCGCTTTTTCCCTTCGAAATTGAAAGGTTTAGTCACAACAGCAACTGTCAGAATACCCAATTCTTTGGCAACTTCGGCAACAACCGGAGCTGCGCCAGTCCCTGTGCCACCGCCCATACCGGCTGCGATAAAGACCATATCTGCGCCATCTAAAGCATTACGCAGCGCTTCACGGTCCTCTTCAGCGGCATTACGGCCAACTTCAGGGTTTGCACCTGCACCCAGACCTTTGGTAATACCTGTACCGATCTGGATAGTTTGTCCAACTGCGGTTTTACGCAGCGCTTGTGCATCTGTATTGACAGCGAAGAATTCAACGCCTTCAATACGTTCACGCACCATGTGTTCAACGGCGTTACCGCCGCCGCCGCCAACGCCGATGACTTTAATCACCGCATCGTTGGTTAGCTCCATTGGTTCAAACATAATGTCTCTCCGTTTTGTGCTTACTACTTTTGAAGCTAATAATATGCTTCTTTATCAAAATTAAAATTCTTTTCTCAGCCAACTGGTGATTTTACTAAACCATCCACTAACTGATGCACGTTTTTCTACTTCGGTATCATCGCCTAAATGGCTTTCTTTACCGTAATGCAGAAGCCCTACTGCTGTTGAATAATATGGCTCCTGCGCATAATCCGTTAACCCTGTGATGTTGAGCGGTGTACCAATTCGCACTTGCGTATGGAACACTTTTTGCGCACATTCGACTAAACCATCAATTTGTGCGGCCCCACCAGTCAACACGATACCAGCTGCCAAATGGTGTTTGACACCTTGTTGACGCAACTGTTCCTGTAAATTTAAAATTTCTTCATTTACTAAGTTTAACAGCTCAGTATACCGTGGCTCGATAACTTCTGCTAAGGTTTGACGCTGTAAACTTCGTGGTGGTCGCCCACCAACACTCGGCACTTCGACAGTTTCATCTTTACTAACGATAGAACCGACTGCACAACCATGACGCACTTTAATGGCTTCGGCATCACTTGGAGGTGTTCCAAACGCATACGCGATGTCACTTGTCACCACGTTACCTGCATAGGGGATCACTTTCGTATGACGCAAAGCCCCACCAGTATAAACCGCCATATCCATAGTACCGCCGCCAATATCGACGACACATACACCTAATTCACGCTCATCTTCCGTTAAAACGCTATAACTTGCAGCGAGACCAGCAAAAATAAGCTGATCAACTTTTAACCCACAACGTTCAACGGCTTTAACAATATTTTTCGCCATATCGTTATGGCAGGTAATCAAATGAACTTTAGCTTGCATACGTACACCCGATAAACCAACTGGGTTTTTAATCCCTTCTTGGTAATCTATTGCAAATTCTTGCGGTATCACGTGCAAAATTCTGTGTTCATCACGAACACGCACTGATTTTGCTGTATGCACAACACTGTCAACATCTTCTTGCGTCACTTCTTCTTCTGAAACTGGCACCATACCAATTTCATTTTGGCAACTGACGTGCTTACCCGATAGTGCAAGGTAAACCGATGAAATTTGGCAGTCGGCCATAAGTTCCGCCTGATCAATGGCTCTTTGTACACATTTTACCACTGATTCAAGGTCGTTTACGCCACCTTTGTCCATTCCACGAGATGGACAACTTCCCACCCCAATAATATTAACCATACCATCGGGCAGAATTTCGCCAACAAGGGCTGATACCTTGGAAGTTCCAATTTCAAGGCCTACCACTAATTTTCTGTCCGTTGCTTTAATCATTTTTTCTGCCTAATTTTTGTTATTAGTCATCGTCTTTATTGTAACTCCGGTGGAGCATCGACCAAGAGTGGCGCCCAGCCCACCGCAGCACCACTGGAATAACGTAAGTCAACATAGTCAACACGTTTATCCGTTGTTTGCTGCAAAAGCGGATACAGTTCAAGGAACCTATTTAACCGCTCTGACACTTCTTTCTTACCTAATTCAATTCTAACATCGTTGTCTAAAATAATTTGCCATGCGTGTCTGGCTGTCATCGATAGTGATTTTAGCTTTAGGTTATGTGCCGCTAATGTGTTCTTAAAGATAGAATATTCTTTGAGAACCTCTTTCTGGCTACCTTGTGGCCCATAAAGCAACACATAGTCCCCTTTACCATTTTCGCTAACCGGCAAATTAAATACTCGGCCTTGTTCATCCACCATGTTTTGATCATTCCACCTAGCGAATGGGCGGTATTCAACAATATGAATTTTCAATTCATCTGGCCATTGTTTACGCACTGTCACTTGGCGTACCCATGGCATCATACTTATTTGGTTTTGGATAGCGTTGACATCGACGGTCATAAACGTTCCCGGCTGCCCTAACGCTAAAATGGCCTTTCTGACATCATCATTTTTGGTGTAATGGCGTTCACCCGTTAGCACCAATTTAGACATCGGCAGCCTGTCAGCATCTTTCATCCAAGTCATCACCATCCAACCACTCCAGATGATAGTGCCAACCACAAATAGAAAGAAAAATAACCCACCTAAAAACGCACCATTACTTGGCCCTGAACGCGGGTCCTCGTCGTTCTTCTGATTATGATGCCTAACATTTAGTGCTGCTTGTGACATATCAACGAGCCAATTTCAAAATTTGTACAACTAACTGTGAAAAACTCATCCCCGCTTGACGAGCTGCCATCGGTACTAAGCTATGGCTTGTCATACCTGGCGATGTATTAACTTCCAGCAGATAAAATTGACCATCGTTATCTTGCATTACATCAACTCGTCCCCAACCTTCGCAGCCAACAACTTGGTATGCTTTCAGCGCTAAGTCTGCGAGTTCAGACTCGAGCTGTTCACCTAGGCCACTTGGGCAAAAGTATTGGGTTTCATCAGATAAATATTTCGCTTCGTAATCATAAAAAATACCCGGTGGTTGAATACGAATTGACGGCAGAGCGTTATCTCCCAACACTGCAACCGTGAACTCAGGGCCACTCAACCATTTTTCAATTAACAATGTTTCATCAAATTGAAACGCGAGATCCAATGCAGCGGGCAATGCCTCTAAGCTATCAACTTTACTCATGCCAACACTTGAGCCTTCTAGGCTCGGCTTCACAATGAGCGGTAACCCTAGCAATTGTACTTTAGCAACAATTTGTTCACGAGAAGCCTGCTTATACTGCTGCTTTGTTAAGTAAACATATGGCGACACACTTAGCCCTGCACCTTGCCATAATTGTTTTGTTCTCAGCTTATCCATGCTAAGTGCACAAGCCATAACACCACTGCCGGTATAAGGCAGATTTAATGTTTCTAGCAGCCCTTGCAATGTCCCGTCTTCACCACCACGGCCATGTAATGCAATAAAAACTTTATTGAAACCTGCATCTTTCAGTGTTTCTACAGGGAAATCTTGGGGATCAATAGGATGAGCATCAATGCCTGCTTGGCGTAACCCCGCCAGCACAGCATTTCCTGACTGAAGTGAAACCTCACGTTCAGCGGATGAGCCCCCTAATAGAACCGCAACTTTCTCTGTCATTTTTATTCCTCAACCATCGGTGGCTGTAATTTTGCTTCTGCCAAGTTTTTGGCTATTTTACCAATATTTCCTGCGCCTTGAACTAAAATTAAATCATTTTCATCAAGAGTTTGAGCTAAAATATGTGGAATTTGTTCAGTATCTGCTACATAAATAGGATCAATCTGACCGCGGCCACGAATTGTTCTACATAATGAGCGGCTATCCGCACCCGGTACATGCTTTTCACCCGCTGAATATACATCTAGCATTAGCAGCACATCTACCTGCCCTAAAACATTAACAAAATCATCGTATAAGTCACGAGTACGAGTATAACGATGCGGTTGGAATACCATAACAATGCGTTTATCTGGCCAACCTGCTCTCGCTGCTTTAATCGTTGCGTCAACTTCCGTTGGGTGGTGACCATAGTCATCGACTAGCATCACTTCCCCCTCTTTACCATTCACATTACGCAGAGGGAAATTCCCTAGGAAATCAAAGCGACGACCCGTACCTTGAAATTCAACTAGTGCAGATAAAATATGAAGGTCATCAATACCTTCTTCAGTTGCAACAGCAACGGCAGCTGTCGCATTAAGGGCATTGTGACGTCCCGGTGCATTTAGAACCACCGTCAGCTCTGGCATATTTTCACGGGCAATGGTGAAAAAGCCTTGATTTCCTTTTTGCTCATATTGGGTGATACGCACATCAGCGTCTTCACTAAAACCATAAGTGGTAATGTAACGACCAATTTTTGGTAGTAACGAGCGGATCACAGGGTCATCAATACACATCACTGCACGCCCGTAAAATGGCAGATTGTGCAAGAAATTAATGAACGTATTCGTTAAATTATCGAAGTCGCCTTGGTAAGTATCCATATGGTCTGCTTCGATATTTGTCACAACGGCAACTAACGGTTGCAAATGTAAGAACGAAGCATCGCTTTCATCAGCTTCTGCTATCAAGTAGCGGCTACTACCTAAACGCGCGTGTGTTCCTGCTGATTTAACTAAGCCCCCATTCACAAATGTAGGGTCAAGGCCTGCTTGTGCATAAATCCCAGAAATCATTGCTGTGGTGGTGGTTTTCCCGTGGGTACCTGCAACGGCAATACCATGACGGTAACGCATTAATTCAGCTAACATTTCTGCACGGCGAATAACTGGAATACGCAATTCTTTGGCGGCTTGAATTTCAGGGTTCTCGCTTGAAATCGCTGTTGATACGACGACAACGCTCGCATTTTCAACGTTCTCTGGGCGGTGATTAAAGTAAATCGTTGCGCCTAATGCGGTTAATTGTTGTGTCACTGCATTGGGTGCTAAATCTGAACCGCTAATTTCATAGCCTTCATTTGCCAACACTTCAGCGATACCACCCATGCCAGCACCGCCGATGCCGACAAAATGGATGTGCCTGACTCTTCTCATTTCTGGCACTGATGTTCTTAATTTCGCTAATTGTTGTGTATTCACTATATTTCTTCGCTTCTAATTAATTCGGTATCAATTATGGCTAATATTATTTAGCCACTTCGCAAATCACGGCAGCAACTCGTTCTGTTGCATCAGTAATTGCACAGCTATGCGCTTTTTCAGCCATTGAGAGTAATTCGTTTCTATCCCATTGCTCTAATAAGCTCGCCACAGCATCTGCGGTAAATTGTGACTGTTCTAAAATTTTAGCCGCCCCTGCTTTTTCTAGCGGTAATGCATTCCAATACTGCTGACGGTCTTTATGTTGAAAAGGAACAAAAATAGCCGGTAAACCTGCGGCTGCAATTTCACTTACTGTTAGTGCACCAGACCGACAGACGACAATATCTGCCCATGCGTAAGCTTGCGCCATATCATCAATAAATTCAGTAACTTTATACTCGGAATTGCCTGAAACTTGCATATGCTCATTATACAATGCTTCTGTTGATTCCTTACTGCCTTTTCCCGCTTGATGCCAGATATTTAACTGTTTGCCTACTTTTTCAGCAACAAGAGGCATCACTTGATTCAAAACCCGTGCCCCTTGGCTACCACCAACGACTAATACGCGTACAGCGCCTTCTCGGCCTGCTAAACGTACCTGGGGTGCCGGTAGTGCTAAAACATCTTCACGTACCGGGTTCCCGACAACTGGTGCGTCAGGAAATGCGCCCGGAAAGGCTTGTAACACTCTTTTTGCGATCCGCGATAACCATTTATTCGTTAAACCCGCGATTCCATTTTGTTCATGAAGCACAACGGGTACACCGCATTGCCATGCCGCAATACCACCGGGACCTGAAACATAGCCCCCCATGCCTAATACCGCATCTGGCTGATAACGTTTGATAATCGTTTTTGCTTGGCGAATAGCTTTATAAATACGCCATGGTGCCCCCAGTTGTGCGGCAATACCTTTACCCCTGAGTCCCGAAATTTGAATAAATTCAATATCGATACCATGCTTAGGGACTAATGTGGCTTCCATTCGGTCAGCCGTACCTAACCAACGGATCTCCCAGCCTTGAGCCTGCAAATAATGAGCCACAGCTAACCCCGGAAAAACATGCCCTCCGGTTCCACCTGCCATGACGAGTAATTTCTTTGCCTGACTCATTTAGTGCTCCTTACAAACGCCTGCGCTTTTTCAAGGCGTGTTTCAAAATCAATTCTCAGTAATATCGCAATGGCGGCAGCCATCACCAGTAAACTCGAACCACCATAACTAATTAGCGGTAGTGTTAAACCTTTTGTTGGTAACATGCCTGATGCGGCACCGACGTTAACCAAAGCTTGGAAGGTAAACCAAATACCAATTGAACAAGCCAAATAACCACCGAATAATTGGTTCGACATCAATGCGCGACGGCCAATCATCATCGCCCTAAATGCCAGCATAAAGACCATCAGCAGAACCAATACAACGCCAAAGTACCCGAGCTCTTCGGCTAAAACTGAGAAAATAAAGTCAGTATGTGCTTCTGGCAAGTATTCTAATTTTTGTACTGAATTTCCTAACCCTTGCCCAAACATTTCACCACGACCAAAGGCCATTAAAGATTGGGTTAGCTGATAACCACTGCCAAACGGGTCATCCCACGGGTTCAAAAACGACGTCACTCGACGTAAGCGGTACGGCTCGAACCAAATCAAAGCCAATACCCCCACCGCACAAGCGGCAATACCAATAATAAAGGGGGCTAACCTTGCTCCTGCTAAAAACAACAACCCCAGAGTGGTTACCACTAATACGATAACGGTCCCTAAGTCAGGTTGTAATAAAAGCAATGACGCCATCACAATCAAAATACACATCGGTTTGATAAAGCCAAGAAAACGGGTTCTGACTTCATCAGACTTACGCACTAAATAACTGGACACGTAACAGAATAACGTAAATTTCGAAATTTCTGCCGGTTGAATTTTAACCAAACCGATATCTATCCAGCGAGATGCCCCGTTAACTGAACTCCCTGCCACCAGTACCACGACGAGCATGCCAAGTGAAACCATCAATAATACGAAGTTGTACTTTTCCCAAACCGCCATCGGAATACGCATGACACCTAGGGCTAAAATAAACGCGATGACGATATACACCACATCACGCTTAGCAAAATAAAAAGGATCTTCCGTTAAGCGCTGGCCAACTGGCATGGAGGCGGATGTGACCATAATAAAACCCACCGCGGCTAAACCGAATGCCAACCACACCAATGTACGGTCGTAAAGCGTTGAGCCTGAAATCACGCCATTTTTTTCACCAATGACCCAATTTTTTAAACGCATCGCACCCGGTATCGTCATTAACCTAGCTCCTGGGCTAATTGAGCAAAGACGGTCCCACGCTGCTCAAAACTTTTAAACTGATCCAAGCTGGCACATGCAGGGGATAACAACACCATGTCCCCCGCTTTTAATTGTGGCGCAATTTGGCGTAAGCTTTGTTCCATAGTTTCAGTCAATACGGATTTTTCAGGTGCCATATCGGCTAATGCTTTCCCATCACGACCAAAACAGTATAGACGGTAGTTATCCGCAGCAATATATTGTTTTAGTGGTGAAAAATCAGCTGACTTACCATCACCACCCAATAATAAATAGATATTGCCATCCACATGTAACCCATTTAACGCCGCTTCCGTACTTCCAACATTTGTGGCTTTAGAGTCATTAATCCAGCGCACACCGTTGTTGAATAACACTAACTCGAAGCGATGTGCTAGCCCCGTATATTCTTTCAAGACTTGAAGGCATGCAGAGCGAGGAATATTCACGGCATCCGCCAATGCTAACGCGGCTAACCCATTGAGATAATTATGTTGACCCGTTAGGTGCATTTCGTTGACATCGAGCAGCTCTTTTCCTTTCGCCACTAACACCCGTTTTTGAGTATCAAAGAAATAATCACCACTATTTAAGCCAAAGCTAATGCATTCACCCAAAGTATGATTTGCGGGTAAGGTCAGCGCATCTTGTACGTTAACAATGCAGTTTTGAGCATTGTGATAAATTTTTAATTTTGCTTCACGGTACTGGTCTAGACCTAATGGATATCTATCCATATGATCTTCACTAATATTTAAGACCGTCGCAGCGGTCGCTTCTAGGCTTGATGTGGTTTCTAGTTGGAAGCTTGAAAGCTCTAAAACGTATAAACGATGCCCTGCATTGAGTAATGAAAGCGCAGGCGTACCAATATTTCCACCAACACCAACTGAAATACCCGCTACTTTCGCCATTTCACCCACCAATGACGTGACGGTACTTTTACCATTTGAACCGGTAATGGCGACAATCGGTGCATCCGCTTCACGGCAAAACAGTTCGATATCACCCACAATTTCGATGCCGTTTTCTGCCGCTTGCTGTAACTGAGGCGTTGCCAACGCAATTCCTGGACTAGCAACAATTAAATCGGCTTCCTGTAGCCAGCTATTATTCAAGCTACCACTATGACATTCCACACTTGCTGGGAGTTTGTCCACACCTGGCGGCACTGCACGGGTATCCATAACACGGGGTACAACACCACGTGCCAAGAAAAAGTGAACGCAAGATAGGCCGGTAATCCCCAGCCCAATAATGACTACGTTCTTACCCTGATAATCGACCATATTAACGCACCTTCAAGGTTGCCAGCCCAATCAGGACTAACATTAGCGAGATAATCCAGAAACGCACGATAACACGTGGCTCTGGCCAACCCTTCAATTCATAATGGTGGTGAATTGGTGCCATACGGAAAATACGTTGTCCGCGCAATTTAAATGAACCGACTTGTAAAATAACTGACAGCGTCTCAACGACGAACACACCGCCCATAATCACTAATAAAAACTCTTGGCGCAGTAATACCGCAATAGTCCCTAGAGCACCACCAAGCGCCAATGAGCCAACATCCCCCATAAATACTTGCGCTGGATAAGTGTTAAACCATAAGAAGCCTAACCCTGCTCCAACAATGGCAGTACAGACAATCACTAATTCACCTGCGTGGGGTAAGAATGGAATATGTAAGTAACTGGCAAAATTGACGTTACCTGTTGCCCATGCCACTAATGCAAAACCTGCTGCAACAAATACTGTTGGCATGATAGCTAAGCCATCCAAACCATCGGTTAGGTTTACGGCGTTACTGGTTCCAACAATCACAAAATACGTCAGCAAAATATACAGCATGCCCAGTTGTGGCATTACGTCTTTGAAAAATGGCACAACTAACTGAGTTGCCGGAGTATCTTTACCAATCGCGTACATGGAAAAGGCAACAATTAACGCAATCACGGATTGCCAAAAATATTTCCAACGGGCGATTAAACCACGAGTATCTTTGCGTACCACTTTACGGTAATCATCAACAAAACCGACAATACCATACCCAACGAGCACAAGCAGAACACACCAAACGTAAGGGTTGTCTAAGCGAGCCCATAGCAACGTTGAAACGGTGATTGAAAATAAAATTAATAACCCGCCCATGGTTGGGGTTCCACGCTTACTAAAGTGAGACTCAGGGCCTTCGTTACGAACGACTTGACCAATTTGCATTTTTTGTAGGTAAGCAATTAAATGAGGCCCCATCCACAATGCAATAGCGAGTGCTGTCAGCAAACCGACAATGGCCCTGAACGTCAAATAAGAGAAGACGTTCAGAACAGAAAACTTGTGGACCAACATTTCGGCAAGCCAGACTAACATTCGAAGCACTCCTTCAATGCATTCACCACATCTTCCATCGCGGAGCTGCGTGAACCTTTAACTAAAATAGAAACAACGTCCTTCTGCTGTGCTAGCGGAATTAGTCGGGTTAATAAATCTGCTTTCACTGTGAAGTGCTCACCACACTCACTAAATTGGCTGATCAACTCACTTAATTGACCAACACTGAATACTTTGTCTAAGCCAGCCTGCTTAGCGGCAACACCAACACGCTGATGGCAATCTTCTGCATAATCGCCCAGCTCCCCCATATCCCCAACCACCAAGATGCGGTAGCCCGGCATTTTTTCAAGGACATGAATTGCCGCAATCATCGAGCCATCATTCGCGTTATAAGTGTCGTCTAATACCACTTTGTGCTCACTCAAGCGCACTGGATATAAACGCCCTGGTACTGCTTGTGTTTTTGCTAAGCCGTTTTTGATGTCTTCTAGGCTAGCGCCAACTGAAATCGCCAATGCACTCGCTGCTAATACATTCGCGATATTATGTAGCCCTGGTAATGGCAAAGTGATATCAACGCTTCCAACAGGGGTATGTAACACAAAATCCGTAGTCAGCTGTTTCACTTGGATATCAGAAGGATAGAAATCCGCTTTTGCTTGTGGCGTTAGCGAGTAATGCCACACTGTTTGGCGTGGCTGAAACTGCCATTTTTCACTGTAGCTATCAAGGTTAACAATCGCGGTTCCTTCTTCAGGAACGCCTTGATAAATTTCACCTTTCGCTTTAGCAACCCCTTCAGGTGAACCAAAGCCCGCTAAGTGCGCAGCAAATAAATTGTTAACTAACGCCGCTTCTGGTTTAACAATATTGGTTGTGTAGGCGATTTCATTTGGGTGATTAGCACCCATTTCTATCACCGCGAAGTCATCATCATGGGTTAAACGAAATAGTGTCAAAGGCACACCAATATCGTTGTTTAAATTACCGGCAGTATATAAAGTTTTACCGCGCTCAGATAATATGGATGCGGTCATTTCTTTGACCGATGTTTTGCCTGAAGACCCCGTCAAACCAACAATTCGAGCTCTACTTTGCTGACGAACCCATGCTGCTAATTGGCCCATCGCAATACGCGTGTCTTTCACGATGATTTGAGGGCAATCCACTTCCAGTTTGCGCTCAACGAGTAATGCTTTCGCTCCCGAAACCACCACTTGCTGTGCAAAATCATGGGCGTCGAAGCGTTCACCTTTTAAAGCAATAAAGAGGCAATTCTCAGCAATTTTGCGGCTATCCGTACTCACTGCGCTAATCAAGAGCGTTGTATCTGCAACAGATTCAACTTGCCCTTGAGTTACTTGCGCCAATTGAGCGAGTGTTAGCGAGATCATGCGATTACCCCCAGCAGACGTGCTACCGTTAAACGGTCTGAGTAATCTAATTTACGATTGCCAATAATTTGATAATCTTCATGACCTTTACCAGCGATCACAATCACATCATCAGGAGATGCTTGTAAAATGGTGTTTGTCACGGCTTCTGGGCGACCCGGAATGGCCAAAGCACGGCTTGAGTCTAATAAGCCCGCCATGATGTCGTTGATAATATCAATTGGGTCTTCGCTGCGTGGGTTATCGTCAGTGATAACGATTTTATCTGCATACTCTTCTGCGGCTGCTCCCATTAGAGGGCGCTTGCCTTTGTCACGGTCACCACCGCACCCAAATACACACCAAAGTTGCCCTTTACAATGCAAACGCGCTGCCGCTAAGGCTTTTTCTAACGCATCTGGTGTATGTGCATAGTCGACAACAACGGTCGGTTTGTTTGGTGCACTGAACACTTCCATTCGACCGCAAACGGGTGACAATGAAGAGGCCGCCGCAAGCAGTTTATCCAATGGATACCCCATCATTAGCAAGGTTGCCATTGCAACTAATAAGTTGCTGACATTAAATGCCCCCATCAGTGGGCTTTCAAATGCGCCTTTGCCCCAAGTGGAGTCAAAATGAATGGTCGCGCCCTTGTCGTGGTATTCCACTTCAGTGGCTTTCAACCATGGCCCTTGCCAGTTTGCTGGGATACGGTTTTCCATCGTAACAGCGCAGGCTTGTGGTAAACGTTGTAGCCATTTCAAGCCAATAACATCATCTGCATTGATGATTTGCGATTTTGCATTATGTGTAGAAAACAATAGCCATTTCGCGGCTTCATAACTTTCCATGTCACCGTGATAGTCAAGGTGATCACGGCTTAAATTAGTAAACACAGCGGCATCGAACTGTAAAGCGGCAACACGACCTTGCACTAAGCCATGAGAAGACACTTCCATCGCGGTTAATGTCGCTTTTTGGTTTAATAACTGAGTCAATTCAAGTTGGATATCTACCGCAGAGCCTGTGGTGTTTTCGCTTGGTGATACATGGCCTAATAAGCCATTACCCACAGTTCCCATTACAGCGCTAGTTTCCCCTAGTCCATGAGCCCACTGAGCAATTAATTGTGTCGTGGTTGTTTTGCCATTAGTACCGGTCACGCCAACAAGTTTCATATTTGCTGATGGCTGCTGATAAAACTCACCCGCAAGAGCTGATAAACGGTTATTCAGGTCATTTAAATAAATAACAGGTACACCGTGAACAAAACGAATTTCGCCTTCAACGGCTTCACCTTCTGCTTCCGCTATCACAGCGGAAACCCCTTGAGCAATCGCTTGAGGAATATAGTGTCGCCCATCCGATTGATGGCCTTTTATTGCAATAAACAGATCGCCCGCGGCAGCCTTTCGGCTGTCTAGCGTCATCTCACGTAGTGAGATTGGAGTTGTGCTCACACCAAAGGGTGAGAGTAGATCACAAAGATTACGATCTGCCACTTTTAACCTCTTTTTGACTATTTACAATTTCATTTTGTTCATTTGGTTGCAATGCATCAGGTTCAACGTTCATCAACCGTAAAACGCCGCCCATAATCGAACCAAATACCGGTGCAGATACTGCACCACCATAATAACTACCCGCGCTTGGCTCATTAATAAGCACCACTAACGCATAGCGTGGATTGCTCGCAGGAGCAACACCAGCAGCGTAAGCTAAATATTTATTAATATAACGCCCTTCAGGCCCCACTTTTTTCGCAGTCCCTGTTTTAATCGCAATACGGTAGCCTTTAATTGCCGCTCGTGCTCCCCCGCCTCCGGGTAAAGCCACGCTTTCCATCATATGAACCACTGTTCGCATGATTGGTTCAGGAAAAACGCGTGTTCCTGACACAGGAGGATCAACTTTTGTGATGGATAGCGGCCGATAAATACCAAAACTACCAATGGTTGCGTAGGCTCGCGCTAACTGTAACGGTGTTACCATTTGCCCGTAGCCAAAAGAAAAGGTGGCCCTATCTAAATCAGACCACCGTGTTTTTTTACTTGGAAAGATGCCACTACTTTCCCCGACTAACCCCAGATTAGTCGGCTTGCCAAACCCAAAGCGGCTATACACATCCACCAGCTCAGTGGCAGGCATCGCTAACGCAAGTTTTGAAACACCTACGTTACTCGACTTCTGTAAAATCCCAGTAATTGTTAGCTCTGCATATCGTGCTACGTCTTTGATTTCATGGCCGCTAATACGATATGGATAAGTATTAATTACTGAGTTTTCTTTAATAATTCTGTTATGTAGCGCACTCATTACCACCATCGGTTTTACCGTCGAACCCGGTTCGAAAATATCCGTAATGGCGCGGTTACGCATTGCATCCATTGATGTACCGGTTAAGTTATTTGGGTTGTAGGATGGGCTATTCGCCATAGCTAAAATTTCACCGGTATGAACATCCACTAAAATTGCCACACCCGATTCAGCTTTGTTTTCCTGCACGCCACGTGTTAGTTCACGGTAAACAATCGATTGAATTCGTTCATCAATACTTAATGTCAAATTATGCGCAGCTTGGCTGTCAATAGACGAAATCGTTTCAATCACTCGCCCATTACGGTCTTTGCGGACAGTACGTTCGCCCGGCGCACCTTTTAACCAACGGTCAAAGCTTTTTTCAACCCCTTCAATCCCTTCACCATCAATGTTTGTTACCCCTAATAAGTGAGCGGTAACTGGGCCTGATGGGTAATAACGACGAGATTCTTTGCGTAAGTAAATACCCGGTATTTTTAATTTTTTAACGTAATCACCAATAGAGGGGTTAACTTGGCGCGCTAAATACACAAAACGGCCTCTTGGATTGGCCGATATTTTGCTCGTAATTTGTTCTAGTGGAATTTCAAGTGCGTCTGCCAGTGCTTTCCAGTGTTCGTCATTGCTGATCCCCCCTTTTTCAAACACCTCTTTGGGGTCTGCCCAAATCGCATTGACGGGCACACTTACCGCCAGTTGCCGCCCTTCTCGGTCGCTTATCATACCTCGAGAGGTTGCAACTTCTTGCACTCGTAAAGAGCGCATATCGCCTTCTTTCACCAGTTTCTCTGGCGCAATAATTTGCAGATAAGCCACCCGAGTTAGCAACCCTGCTAACGCCAAGACAATGCATCCGCACAGCAAAATAAAGCGCCAGCGGACAAAGCTGGTGCTTTCTTCTTGTTTCTTATTTTTCGCTGTTTTTGGTGCTTTCATTAGGAACCTTTTTTATTGCTTAGAAACAATAATTTTTTCTTGTGATGGTTCAACTTGTACCATCTGTAATTTTTCAACCGATAAACGTTCTATTCGGCTATGGCTCGCAAGGGCATTTTCTTCAAGGATCAGATTGCGCCATTCGATATCTAATAAGTCTTTTTCTTCATACAATTTATCTTTTGCGGCCGTTAACAAACGCGTTTCATGTGCGGTAGTCACGACAAAAACGGCACTAATTATAATTGCAGACAATAAAATCAAAGGAACGATGCCATAACGAAATAAATCACGCCCAATGACGCGTGCTAGGCTGTGCCTTTCTGGAACCATTATTCCGCCGCCTTTTCAGCAAACCGCAACACAGAACTCCGTGCGCGTGGATTTTCGTCAATTTCGTTTTCAGAAGGTTTCATCTTGCCTAGGTCACGTAACTGCGCTGCGCCTAATGCTTTAATCTGCGTTTCAGTTAGCGGAATACCTGCTGGTACTGATGGCCCTTTACTGTTTTTGCGGATAAACCGCTTTACTAACCTGTCTTCCAAAGAATGGAAGCTGATAACCGATAAACGACCTTGTGGAGCTAAAACGTTCATTGCGCCTTCTAGCGCTTTTTCTATCTCTTCCAATTCACTATTGATATAAATCCGTATGGCTTGGAAGCTACGCGTCGCTGGGTGTTTGTGCCGATCTTTCATCGGACTAACTTTTGCGATTAATTCAGCCAGGTGCCGTGTGCGTGTTAATGGCTCTTCTTCTGGGTTATGGTTACGCTCAACAATCGCTCTCGCAATTCGTTTCGCAAAACGCTCTTCACCAAAAGTTTTTAAAACCCAAGCAATGTCATCCGCTTCTGCGTCCATCAACCATTGCTGTGCAGATTGCCCTTTGGTTGGGTCCATTCGCATATCTAACGGCCCGTCACGCATAAATGAAAAGCCACGCTCTGGGTCATCTAACTGCGGTGAAGAGACGCCTAAATCCAGCAATACACCATCAATTTGCCCAACTAAACCTTCTTCTTCCACATACTCTGCAATCGCAGAAAATGGGCCGTGTTTAATCATAAAACGAGGGTCATCAATTGCTTGAGCTGCTTTTATCGCTTCTGGGTCACGGTCAATGGCGATCAACCGCCCTTGTTCGCCAAGCTGGCTTAATATCAGCCTTGAATGGCCCCCACGCCCAAATGTGCCATCGATATAGATACCGTTAGGTTTAATGTTTAAGCCGTTCACGGCTTCATCCAGTAATACTGTTACGTGTTTAAATTGCTGTTGCGTCATTATTAAAGTGACAAATCCTGTAAGCGGGCTGAAAGTGGTTCATTGGTAAGGCGCTCAGCGGCAATGTCATCTTCCACTTGCTGATACCAAGTTTGTTCATCCCAAAGTTCAAATTTATTAATCTGGCCAACCAACATGACCTCTTTTGTTAGCCCTGCATGCTGACGCAATGTATTGGCTAACAAAAGACGCCCCGCGTTGTCCATTTGACATTCACTTGCATGGCCCAGTAACAGCCGTTGCACGCGTCGTTCCGCTGGGTTCATCGTCGATAACCGAGAAAGCTTTTCTTCGATAATCTCCCACTCCGGTAAGGTATAAAGCAGTAGGCACGGCTGGTGAAGGTCAATGGTACAGACCATTTGCCCTTTCGATTCCTCGTTCAGCATACCTCGGTAACGAGTCGGCACGGTTAGACGCCCTTTGCTGTCGAGATTAACCAGTGTTGCCCCACGAAACATACCCGATTATACCCCTTTTATTTTCAATTCACCCACTTTACCCCACAATTCACCACATATAAAGTTTACGAATGGTATGAAAACGTTGTCAAGCCAGTCGCACTCAGCTTTAGCTTTATTTACAGAACAATTCAGAAAAAATAAGGATAGGTAAAATATAACTTGGAAAGAAAATGGGAAATAACAGGTTGATATAATTAATATATTTTATAGAGTGCAACTTAAATAAGCGTGATCACTATAGATTGCTGCAAAATCATACAAATCATCATAAATTCAACTTATGTCTCATTTTTAATCAGTATATCTTGTACCGGTAATTTACTTTTATTGAGTCCTCAAATAATCGTTAATATCTAGTGATGATAAAATCACCCCGAAAGAAAAATAAAATCATTAAATATCAACACAATAAATAACTGTTTTAATAAACAGTATTTAATTTTAAATATTTATCGCACGAATCAATAATACACCCACAATAAATTTGTATTAATTTCATAATCCAATTTAGCTTTCATTTTAAAATCAGCAATAAATATATTAAGATAAATCCTAAAGTTAAATATTTACCTATTTTTAGCCTATAAAAAAAAAGCCCCTACAAGATAGGGGCCGTTATATTACTCATTATTGTGACTAACATCACTCATTATCGTGTAAATATTCACTATTCGATTAAAGTTAGGCCTGTTTTATTACTGCTTACGACCTAAGCTTCCGCGGCGACATAAATCACGACGAATACGAGTAATACCCGCTTCTGGTTTTTGCTTTTCATCAAGGCTGGCAAGAACCAGTTCTAAGATACGTTCAGCGATATCTCTATGGCGCTGTGCAAGGGACAACACTGGGCATTCAAGAAAATCTAATAGCTCGTTATCACCAAATGTGGCAATAACCATGTGCTCAGGTAAACGACCACTGCGCTTCAACGCAACATCCAAGACACCTTGTAGTAAGGAAAATGATGTTGTAAATAACGCGTCTGGCATCTCATTACCGCTATCCAGCCAATGCGCAAACACCTCTGCGGCTGAATCGCGTTCATAGCTATTTGCATACAGGTAATCAATCTTGCGCGGGTCTTCATTCCACGCCTTACGGAAACCTTGTTCGCGTAGATAACTGACTGACAGTTCAGGTAACGCCCCTAAATACAACACTGACTCAGCTTTAAATTTGCGTAATTCTGCTGAAATCATGAAAGCATCTTCTTGGTCATCACCAACGACACTAATAAAGTGTTCTTTTTCAAGGGCTCTATCAAGTGCGATAATCGGTAACGAACGGTTCGCCCAACGCTGATAAAACGGGTGCTCTGGCGGTAATGCTGTCGAGACAATAATCGCATCAACTTGCCGCTGTAAAAGGTGCTCAACACAACGAATTTCATTGTCGGGTTGGTCTTCCGAGCATGCTATCAGCAATTGATAACCACGTTGACGCGCCTGCCTTTCAAGGTAATTTGCTATACGGGTATAGCTAGTATTCTCCAAGTCAGGGATCACTAACCCAATCGAACGGGTGCGCCCTGCTCGTAGCCCCGCAGCAACTGCATTTGGATGGTAATTGTGTTCTCTGACGACTGCCATCACTTTTTCTACAGTTTTATCGCTGACTCGATACTGCTTGGCCTTGCCGTTGATCACATAACTAGCCGTTGTGCGGGAAACACCCGCTAGACGGGCTATCTCATCCAGTTTCACGTTAACCTCTTTACAATTTTGGGAATAGCCCCGAGTCATTCGGGGCCTTAAACGCGTTTATTCTACCTTCGGATGATAAATTTTTCATCGCATAATTTTATCACCGCGTGAAACACCGACGATCCCTGAGCGTACAACTTCAACAATTTCAGCAACACCACGTACTGATTCGATGAAAGCATCCAGTTTTTCGCTTGTTCCCGCTAGCTGAACGGTATAAAGCGTTGGAGTAACGTCAACAATTTGTCCACGGAAAATATCCGCACAACGCTTCACTTCGTCACGCCCATATCCAGAGGCTTGTAGCTTCACTAACATGATTTCACGTTCGATATGTGCTGACGCCGTCAGCTCACTGACACGCAACACATCAACCAATTTATGCAGTTGTTTCTCAATTTGCTCAAGAACCTTTGCATCCCCTTTCGTTTGGATAGTCATACGTGACAAGGTTGGGTCATCTGTTGGTGCAACGGTCAAACTTTCAATATTATAACCACGCTGAGAAAACAGACCGATGACACGGGACAAAGCACCTGATTCATTTTCTAATAAAACGGATAAAATACGACGCATGATCAGGTCCTCTCTGTTTTGCTCAACCACATTTCATCCATTGCACCACCACGGATCTGCATTGGATAAACGTGCTCAGTTTCATCAATATTGACATCAACGAAGACTAATCGCTGATTTTCATTCACTTCAACAAGGGCTTGTTTTAGTTTTTCTTCCAGTTCATCAGGTGTTGATATTGAAATACCAACGTGGCCATACGCTTGCGCTAACTTGATGAAATCAGGCAATGACTGCATGTAGGATTGTGAGTGACGGCCTTGATAAATCATATCCTGCCACTGCTTTACCATACCTAAGAAACCGTTGTTTAAATTGAGAACCAAAACCGGTAAGCCATATTGCAGAGCGGTTGAAAGCTCTTGGATGTTCATCTGGATGCTGCCATCCCCCGTCACACAGACAACGGTTGATTTTGGATGCGCTAATTTCACCCCTAATGCGGCAGGCAAACCAAATCCCATCGTTCCAAGCCCTCCTGAGTTTATCCAATGGCGAGGTTTATCAAAGGGATAATACAATGCCGCAAACATTTGGTGCTGCCCAACGTCAGACGTCACATAGGCTTCACCTTTTGTTAAACGGTAAATCATTTCAATGGCTTGTTGTGGTTTAACTTTGGTTTGGCTTGTTTCGTAGCGTAAGCATTGTTTACTACGCCATTGTTCAATTTCTTTCCACCATGAGGTGAGTGCTTGGCTATCTTGTTTAGCTGAAGCTTGGTCTAACTGACCTAACATTTGCTTTAATGTGAGTTTCGCATCACCCACGATTGGGATATCCGCATTAACTGTTTTTGAAATAGACGTTGGGTCAACATCAATTTGAATGACTGTCGCATTTGGGCAGTATTTTTCTAAATTGTTCGTTGTTCTATCATCAAAACGAACCCCAACGGCAAAAATCACATCAGAGTTGTGCATAACCTTGTTGGCTTCGTATGTTCCATGCATTCCAAGCATCCCGACAGACTGCTTGTGAGTTTCTGGGAAAGCCCCTAACCCCATTAAGGTTGATACCACTGGTAATTGCAGTTTTTCTGCCAACTCAATAAGTTCAGCAGAGCAATTCGCGTTAATCGCACCCCCGCCAATATAGAAAACTGGTTTTTTTGCCGAAACCAATTTGGTTAATGCTTTTTTGATTTGCCCTTTGTGGCCTTGCAACGTTGGGTTATAAGAACGCAAAGAAACGTTTTCGGGATAACGGTAAGCAAACTTTAAGGCAGGGTTAACGGTGTCTTTAGGGAAATCAATCACTACAGGACCGGGGCGCCCACTTGCCGCAATATAAAAAGCCTTCTTAATAGTTTCAGGAATTTCTTCTGCGCTTTTAATTAAAAAACTGTGTTTAACTATTGGCCTTGAGATCCCAACCATGTCGCACTCTTGGAACGCATCATTACCAATTAGCGAGCTTGCAACCTGCCCCGATAACACCACCATCGGTACAGAATCCATATACGCGGTCGCAATACCAGTAATAGCATTCGTTGCCCCAGGGCCGGATGTCACTAACACGACCCCAACATCCCCTGTTGAACGTGCATAACCATCCGCCATATGCACCGCAGCCTGTTCATGACGCACTAATATATGTTCTACCCCGCCAACTGTATGAAGTGCATCATAAATATCTAATACTGCACCGCCTGGATAACCAAACACGTGCTTTACTCCTTGGTCAATCAACGATTTGACGACCATTTCCGCTCCCGACAACATCTCCATGAGTTTGCCCCCAGACATTATTTGCAAGTGAAGAGGTATGATCTACCCCTTTATTTTTATCATTTAAATTATGAAATTCGTGCTATTAACATATCGCTCTGGCTGAAACGAAGCAAACACCATTTCAGTGCAAGGATCACGAAACTTTCACATCATCTTGAACATGGGTATTTGATAGATAAATTGACTGCAGATAAAAATAATGGGAGGAAAAATGACTGGTATGAATGAAAATACAGTGCCAATTTAATTAGTTGGCACCGTTAAAATTGTGATATTAAGCGATTATCTGAATAAATTGATAGAAATAGAACAAAAACAAGGCCCGACCTACCCATAATACGGGTAAGCCAGGTTACTTAAGTTATAAATTATTCTTTGTACATTGATTCAATTTCTAATTGATAGCGCTCAGAAATAATTTTACGTCGCAGCTTTAAAGTCGGTGTTAATTCGCCTTTTTCCATTGAAAAAGTTGTGGGTAACAAAGTAAAGCGCTTAACTTGGTGGAAGTTTTCGATATTTTTCTGTAAATCTCTTAAACGGTTTTCAAATAATGCCACAATATTCGAGTCTTTTAAGAGTTCTAAACGATCCCGATATTTCAAATTTATTGAGTTCGCATATTCTTCTAGGCTCTCATAGCAAGGTACGATCAGCGCTGAAACAAACTTGCGTGCATCGGCAATGACTGCAATGTGTTCAATAAACTTGTCTTGCCCTAATACGCCTTCAATCATTTGTGGTGCAATATATTTTCCGTTAGACGTTTTCATTAAATCTTTTAGTCTATCTGTAATATATAAATTGCCTTGTTCGTCAATTTTCCCTGCATCACCCGTTTTAAGCCAGCCATCTGCTGTAAACGTATCTAAGGTTTCAATCGGGCGGTTGTAATAGCCTTTCATAACCACCGGCCCTTTCACTTGTATTTCATCGTCCCTGCCAATACGCACTGAAACAGAAGATAGCGGTGTACCAATCGAGCCTAATGGGTATTTGCCTTCTTCCCAGCAAGATACCGTGGCGCAGGTCTCTGACATACCATAGCCATATTTGATGTTTACCCCTGCGGAAAGGAAAAACGCAATCACATCGTCATCTAGACGAGCGCCTGCGGCTGGCATGAAGCGAATTCGTCCACCTAATCCTTCACGAATTTTATTGAGTACCAGTTTATCGGCTATCGGGAAAATAGCGCGGTTAATAAAAGAGGGTTTGCGGCCTTTGGCTAAGGCTTTCACACGCTGCTTGCCAAGAGATATTGCGCAGCGAAATAGCGCTCTACGCACTAGAGGCGCTTTTGCTACTTTACTTTGTATTGCTGAATAAACTTTTTCATAAAAACGAGGAACCGCACACATCACTGTTGGTTTTACCTCAGCTAACGCTTCCCTGACCTGATTGGTGTCCGTTAAATAAACGTTTAGTGCGCCAACGTGCATAACGTAAAAGCTCCACGCACGTTCAAAAACATGTGAAAGTGGTAAGAAACTTAAAGAGACATCATCCGCAGTTAGTTGTAATCGTTCGTCATGGAGATACAGTTGCGCAGCCATGTTGTAGTAATCCAACATAACGCCTTTTGGTTCTCCGGTGGTGCCTGATGTATAGATGATGGTGAATAAATCACTGAGATTATGTGCAGCGATGCGTTCATCAAGTTCTGCTTGGTATGTCTCTTGTGATTGCGCCATAAAGGTGGATAAATGCAATGTGTCGATTGAGATATCAGCTAACTCAACATTGTCATTCATCACAACAATCGTCGTTAATTGAGGGCAAAGAGCGGGTAATTGGCATGCAACTTGATATTGCGCATCGTCCCCAACAAACAGCACTCTAATATTCGCGTCATTAATAATATACGCGGCTTGCTCGATACTGCTAGTTGCATAAAGTGGCACCGTGACTGCCCTAATTTGTAGCGCGGCAAAGTCAACCAATGACCAGTTCATACTGTTATGGGCAAATAACCCAATATTTTCTTGTGCGATAACGTTTAATGCTAAGAGACGCAGAGAAATCGCTGATGTACGATCGCCTACCTCACCCCACGTTAATGAGCTTCGTTGCCCGTTATCCCATTGACTGAAAGCTATCCGGTTCGCTGATTCGTGTGCAGTGACCCTGCTACGTAAGCGATTAACCAAGTGGTATGGATATAGATTTTCAGTAATCAAAGTGTATTCCCTATAAGTCATTATCGATATAAGTTACCCGGCACATTCACAAGCACTTAACCATTCTTATTATTTCAGCTTACAAGTGTTAGCTGAATATTCGCAGTGTATCGACTAAAGAGATGCGTGAAAAGCATTTATATGTAAATTTTTTGCAAATGTTATGTCTGCAACAAAACACATCATAGGGCTAACTATAATGAGTTAATTACCTTATTGGTGTGTATATTTATAAGTGCGTCTGCAAGAACATAGAGATTGTAAGCCTTAACAAAATGACTATTTATTTTTCATCATGTCTAGGACAGCCTACAACCTCTCACAATGTTTAAATAGGCGTTCTACGCTGCTGCGGCTTGTTCAGGGAGTTCTTCAATCAATTGGTTAAATTGGGATTTCATCCATTGATGGCCTTTATCTCTAACCGTTGATTCATGCCACGTTAAATAGCAAGGTAGTGAGTCCCTAAGCCAAGGTAATGTTAATGTACGTAATTTCAGTTGGCCAAAGTAATGACCTACTAGCCATTTGGGTACAATAGCCACGAGATCCGTTTGAGCAACAATGCTCAATACACTATTTAAGTCAGTACCTTGATAGCTAATCGTATGCGATAACTCAGTATTATTGTAATAAGGTTTACTAAATGACCCCATGTTATCCATCGACATAATGGCATGACGTTCATTATTTAGTTCAATTTCAGAAATTGAATTACCAATACGTGGATGATGATTTGCAACTACTAAGACCAATTCATCATCAAATAAAACTTGATGTTGGAACTCTGCCTTTTCTAATTGGTTATAGCCAAGGAAAAAATCCATTTCTTGGTATTTTAATTGATGAGCAATCTTATTATCCATGAAAGAGTGGATAACTATATTAATATTAGGCGAGACTACCTTAAATTTTTCGACAATAATAGCAGCCAGACGAATGTCTAATGGCGAACAAATAGATAAATTAAATACTCGCTCACTATTTTGCGGATTAAAGCCTGCACTAGGTAACTCATTATGAACTAATTGTAATGCTTGCCTAATAGGCCCGAACAGTTGCTTAGCACGAGATGTCGGCTGAATACCACGCCCATAGCGCACAAACAATTCATCATTAAACATTGATTTTAAACGTGAAACTGCATTACTCACTGCAGGCTGAGACATCCCTAGAACTTGCGCCGCTTTTGTTACGTTTTGCATCTGCATCACTACGTCAAAAACCGTTAATAGGTTGAGGTCAACATTACGCAAATGAATATCGCTACTGTCTTTTTTAGCTGTTGAAATTGTATCAAAATCAGTCATTTTTTACTCCACTAATATATTTATCATTTTTCATTAACGAAAAGAGTCATTCATCTTAAAAACCGACGAATATATAAATTCATTAAATATTATTCTTAAAACAACTTATAGATAATAAGCTATTTCGCTTTCCCTGCATTTATTAAAACGACGTTTATATTACTTAACCTATTAATTAAACTTGCAGTATAAATATCATTATAAAACGTAAATATTCATCAACATAATGAATGATAACCACTTATTAGCCTTTCGCTCACTCACCATAAAAATAATAAAGCAATTTTTGCAAGAAATCATAATAAATCGCATTTAGAATCAATAAATATTCTCATTATCAGATTATTTTTTAAATACTCATTTATTAGATAATTAACTTAATTAAAAAGCATTGGCGAAGATGATTTATTCCCTGTATTGAGTCTCATTTCACATCAAAACAATAAAAACCACATAAAAATCAATGAGTTTAATCAAAACAACACTCAACCACACTTAACGAAAGAATTTTACCCTTATAACTACATAGAAATCCAGATAAAACAGAAGAGATACACCAAAAAAATAGCAACAACCACCAAGCGCGAGCCATAATTCATGATTGGTAAAAATATGCTAAAAATCTATGATTGACATTAACTTTAAGATAACGTATCAATAAATACAGTTTGATTAAGATACTCAAGAGAGACAGTTAAAATGACATTTTCTATTCGCCTACTAAGCCTACTACTACTCGCATTAAATTTGCGCGGTATGCTTATGGACGAAAAATAGAAATAAACTGTCCACAAACATGAAGAACCCGCGCAACCCGCGGGTTTTTTTATGCCTGCGGCTTTGGAAGAACATAACGCTAAGTAAAAACAAAATTCGATATGAGGAACACAATATGAGCAACCAAGTCATTATCTTCGATACCACCTTACGCGACGGTGAGCAGGCATTACAGGCAAGTTTGTCAGTCAGAGAAAAATTACAAATCGCCTTCGCATTAGAGCGTTTAGGCGTTGATATCATTGAAGCTGGTTTCCCAGTCTCTTCACCGGGTGACTTCGAATCTGTTCAAACTATCGCGAGAGAAATAAAAAATAGCCGAATTTGTGCATTAGCGCGTTGTATTGAAAATGATATTGATGTGGCCGCAGAGTCATTAAAAGTTGCCGAAGCTTTCCGTATTCATATTTTCTTAGCCACCTCCAACTTGCATATGGAGAAAAAATTAAATAAATCATTTGATGGTGTAATGGATATGGCAATCAACTCCATCAAGCGCGCTAGACGCTATACCGACGACGTTGAATTCTCCTGTGAAGACGCCGGCCGTACTGATCCCGACAATTTGTGCCGCATTGTAGAAACCGCGATTAATGCAGGCGCAACCACGATTAACATTCCAGATACTGTCGGTTATACAACACCTTACCAGTTTGGTGGCATTATCACTGATTTGTATAACCGAGTGCCTAATATTGATAAAGCCGTTATTTCTGTTCATTGCCATGATGATTTAGGGATGTCCGTTGCTAACTCAATCAGTGCCGTGCAAGCCGGTGCCCGCCAAGTAGAAGGTACCATCAACGGCTTAGGTGAACGCGCAGGTAATACGGCATTAGAAGAAGTGATTATGGCCATTAAATTGCGCGAACAAATGTTGAATGTGCATACCAATATTAATCACAAAGAAATTTACCGTACCAGCCAACTAGTTAGCCAATTATGTAATACACCAATCCCAGCCAATAAAGCGGTTGTCGGCAGCAACGCATTTGCTCACTCATCAGGAATTCACCAAGATGGTGTGCTGAAAAACCGTGAAACCTACGAAATTATGACGCCAGAGTCCATTGGTTTAAAAGAACAGCAATTGAATTTAACCTCACGTTCTGGCCGCGCCGCTGTTAAGCACCGTATGGAGGAGATGGGGTATCACGAAGGTAAAGATTTCAAATTGGATGAATTGTATACTGCATTTTTGAATTTAGCCGATAAAAAAGGCCAAGTCTTTGACTATGACTTAGAAGCTTTGGCTTTCTTCACAAAACAACAAGATGAGACTGACCACTTCGTCATGGACTATTTCAGTACACAATCAGGCTCGAGTATCGTCGCAACAGCGACAGTCAAAATGCAGTGTGGCGATGAAGTAAAATCTGAAGCGGCAACCGGCAATGGCCCTGTTGATGCCATCTATCAAGCCATCAGCAACATTACCCAATTCCCTATGAAATTAGTCTCTTATCAGTTATCGGCTAAAGGCCACGGTGAAAATGCATTAGGCCAAGTGGATATCGTGGTTGAGTGCCATAACCGTAAGTTCCACGGGATGGGGTTAGCGACAGATATCGTCGAATCATCAGCAAAAGCCATGGTGCATGTGTTGAATAGCATTTGGCGCTCAGAGCAAGTTGAAAAAGAAAAACAAAAAATAAATCAAGAATCACAATCAAACACAAAGGAAGCTGTTTAACAATGTCTAGTTATAAAATTGCCGTATTACCGGGTGATGGCATCGGTCCAGAAGTGATGGCGCAAGCTCACAAGGTTTTAGCTGCTATCAGCAAACGTTTTGCAGTAACAATCAACACCACTGAGTATGATGTGGGCGGTGCGGCAATCGACAAACACGGTGAGCCATTACCACAGGCCACTGTAAAAGGTTGTGAGGAAGCGGATGCTGTCTTATTTGGTTCTGTCGGTGGGCCGAAATGGGAACACTTGCCACCCGACAGCCAGCCTGAGCGTGGTGCATTATTACCTTTACGTAAGCATTTTAAATTATTCAGTAATTTACGCCCTGCTCGTTTATATCAAGCATTAGAAGCATTTTGCCCATTACGTGCAGACATCGCAGCTCAAGGCTTTGATATTCTTTGTGTACGTGAATTAACCGGTGGGATTTACTTCGGTCAACCCAAAGGCCGTAAAGGTGAAGGCCAAGAAGAGTATGCATTTGATACTGAAGTTTATCACCGCTATGAAATCGAGCGCATTGCACGTATTGCGTTTGAATCGGCTCGCAAACGTAATAACAAAGTCACATCAATTGACAAAGCAAACGTATTGCAAAGCTCAGTATTATGGCGTGAAGTGGTCAATCAAATCGCAAAAGAATATCCAGATGTTGAAGTCAGCCATATGTATATTGATAACGCGGCCATGCAAATGATCAAAGCCCCATCTCAGTTTGATGTGGTGTTATGTTCTAACTTGTTCGGCGATATCATTTCTGATGAATGTGCGATGATCACTGGCTCCATGGGCATGCTGCCTTCTGCGAGCTTGAATGAAGCAGGATTTGGTTTGTATGAACCTGCGGGCGGCTCTGCACCAGATATTGCTGGAAAAAATATTGCTAACCCAATCGCACAAATTTTATCTGCTTCCATGCTGCTAAGATTTAGCTTAGACCAAGCCGATGCCGCAGATGCCATCGAACGCGCAGTCAATAAAGCCTTAGAAGAAGGTTATAGAACATCAGACTTAGCAGGTGCAGGTCAGTCAATAAGTACCAGTGAAATGGGCGATATTATTGCTCGTTATATTGCAGAAGGGGTTTAACATGGCCAAGACTTTATATCAAAAATTGTATGATGCCCACGTTGTCCGTGAGGTCGAAAATGAAATCCCTTTGATTTATATCGATCGCCATTTGGTGCATGAAGTGACATCACCTCAAGCCTTTGACGGTTTGAGAACTAAAAACCGCCCGTTGCATCAGCCAAGTAAAACATTTGCAACAATGGATCACAACGTATCGACACAAACCAAAGATATCAATGCTTGTGGTGATATGGCCCGCATTCAAATGCAAGAATTAATGAAGAACTGTAAAGAGTTCGGCGTAACTTTGTATGATTTGAATCACCCATACCAAGGTATTGTCCATGTGATGGGGCCTGAGCAAGGTATTACTTTGCCCGGTATGACCATTGTATGTGGCGATTCCCACACCGCAACACACGGCGCATTTGGCTCATTAGCTTTTGGTATCGGCACATCTGAAGTTGAGCACGTGATGGCGACTCAAACGCTGAAACAAGCACGCGCTAAAACAATGAAAATTGAAGTCGTAGGCAAAGCTCCAGCAGGTATTACCGCAAAAGATATCGTGTTAGCCATTATCGGTACAACTGGCAGCGCAGGCGGTACTGGCTATATTGTTGAATTTTGCGGTGAAGCCATCGAAAACTTGAGTATGGAAGGCCGTATGACCGTCTGTAATATGGCTATCGAGTTAGGCGCAAAAGCCGGGATCATCGCCCCGGATGAAACCACCTTTGCCTATATGAAAGGCCGCCAATTTGCGCCTAAAGGCCAACAATGGGACGACGCAGTTGCTTATTGGAAAACATTAAAAACCGATGACGATGCTAAGTTCGATAAAATCATCACAATTCAGGCTAGTAGCATCGCACCACAAGTTACTTGGGGAACCAACCCTGGGCAGGTGATTGCCATCAACCAACCGATCCCTGCTCCTGAGTCATTTGCAGACCCCGTTGAGCGAGCATCTGCTGAAAAAGCATTAGCTTACATGGGGTTAGAGTCTGGCATTAAATTATCTGACGTCAAAATTGATAAAGTCTTTATTGGCTCATGCACGAATTCACGTATTGAAGATTTACGTGCTGCCGCTGCAATTGCCAAAGGCAAAAAAGTGGCGAATGGCGTACAAGCCATTGTTGTTCCCGGATCTGGCCCAGTTAAGGCCCAAGCTGAGCAAGAAGGTTTGGATAAAATCTTTATTGAAGCGGGCTTTGAATGGCGCTTACCAGGCTGCTCCATGTGTTTAGCGATGAATAATGACCGTTTAAACCCAGGCGAGCGCTGTGCATCAACCAGTAACCGTAACTTTGAAGGCCGCCAAGGTCGTGCTGGTCGTACCCACTTGGTTAGCCCAGCAATGGCAGCCGCTGCGGCGATTAATGGCCATTTTGCTGATGTACGTGATATTCAAATCTAAGGAGAAAATGATGGAAAAGTTTATTACACACGTCGGGATTGTCGCTCCTTTAGATGCAGCAAATGTTGATACTGATGCCATTATCCCTAAGCAATTTTTACAAAAAGTCACGCGGACGGGTTTTGGCCAACATTTGTTTAATGACTGGCGTTTTTTAGATGAGAACGGGCAACAGCCTAATCCTGATTTCGTATTAAATAAACCAGTTTTCAAAGGGGCAAGTATTTTATTAGCTCGTGAAAACTTTGGTTGTGGCTCATCTCGTGAGCACGCACCTTGGGCATTAACTGACTTTGGTATTCAAGTGGTTATCGCCCCAAGTTTTGCTGATATTTTTTATGGTAACTCGTTCAATAACCAATTATTACCAATTAAATTAAGTGAAACCGAAGTGGATGAGCTGTTTAATTATGTTAATAGCCATGAAGGTTGCCAATTTACGGTGGACTTAGAAGCCCAAACCGTGACCGCAGGAGATAAAACCTATCATTTTGAAATCGACAGCTTCCGCCGCCACTGCATGATGAATGGTTTGGATAGCATTGGTTTGACACTGCAACATGTCGACCAAATCAAGGATTTTGAAAGCAAGATCCCATCATTTATGCAATAAATCCTTTTCTACGCCTACTTTGGTGGGCGTAGTTCCTCTTTTAGCTCTAATTCTCCAACTAAACCGCCTACTTCGCACCAAAAATGCGGAATTAATCCTTATTAACAAATTTACGACCTAAAAGTACTTCCCCATTAAATTCTTCCTGTATAATTAACCTAAATATTTTGCCCACCACAAAATTTACTTTTACTTTTACTTAACTATTTTTTCTAAATAGTTTGTGTTGTGGCAAGGCGGCAAACGAGGATATCCCTAGGAGCATACACCAGTATGTGACTAGGGTAGCGGAGTGAAGCTAACACAGCCACGGCGCAAAATATGACGAAAAAATAAAAAAAAGCCGGTAAAAACCGGCTCGGTGATAAACACCATTACTCTAAATGGGGGAGTCGGTCGGCAACATGCAGACCAAACGAGCTACTTACTGCCTTCTATTATCGTGAGATTTTAGGAAATTAAAATTGATGTATTTTTTGCCGGAGTTCCTCTTTTATGTCTAATTCTCGATTACAAACCCAATTTATTCGTCTCTGGCAACATTTTCAGGGCCAAGACAGTGAAACAACGCTGCAAGATATCGCTGATACGCTGTTTTGCTCTCGCCGTCATGTTCGGACACTGCTTAATAATATGCAATCACACGGTTGGCTTAGCTGGCAAGCAGAGTCTGGTCGAGGAAAGCGCTCCACTCTTATTTTCCATGTTAATGGCTTAGAGCTACAACAGGCACAGGCTGAACAATTACTCAAAGAAGAAAGTATTGAGAAATTGGTTGCACTGGTTGGTGATAAGGAAACCATTCGCCAAATGGTATTGTCTGAACTGGAACGCAGCTATCGACAAGGTAAAAACTTATTACGGATTATTTATTATCGTGATTTTCCGACACTGCTTCCCGGTGCGCCAATGCGCCGCTCAGAAATTCACTTAATGAGCCAAATATTTAATGGCCTTACCCATATAAATGAGGAAAAAGGGGAAGTGGAAAATGGCCTTGCCCACCATTGGCAGTCCGCCAATGAGACCCAATGGCGTTTCTATTTACGCCCCGCTATTTATTTCCATCATGGGCGAGAAATGGTTGCTGACGATATTATCTATTCCCTTTTACGCTTAAAAACCTGTTGGCCTCTGTTCTCTCATATACAATCCGTCAGCTCACCACACCCTTATGTTATTGATATCACGTTAAGTGAGCCTGATAAACAACTGCCTTGGTTGTTAGGCAGCCATCATGCGGCTATTTTACCGAAGGAGTGGGAGAGCCTAGAAAACTTTAGCCGTTGCCCAATCGGCACGGGACCTTATCAAGTGGAAAAAAACTTGCCACAAAAACTCACTATTACGGCTTTTGACCGCTATTTTGGTTATCGTGCGCTGCTTGATGAAGTGACTATTTGGGTGGTTCCTGAACTCTCAGAACAAATGGTTTGTACGACATTAAAAATGGATGGTGATAAGCACCATAATGGCTCGCTCGAAAGCCGTATGGAAGAAGGCTGTTATTTTCTGTTAATGGACCAGCGTTCAACCATTACTCAGCGTGAAGATGTCCGTAAATGGTTGTGTAGCTTTTTAACCCCAATTAACCTGCTTGCCCACTGTGAGCCGTTTTATCAGCGCCATTGGGCCCCTGCTTATGGCCTGTTACTCCATTGGCACCACAGTAAAATGCTAACCTTGTTCCCTAAGCCTGAAGATTTAACAGAGCTAACTGTCACTTTTTATCGCAACCACCATGAGTTCTATGCGATTAGCCAAATCATGAAACGCGTGTTGCAGCAACAAGGTGTGGAGCTCAAGATCAATATTATTGATTACGATGATTGGTTTAATGGCAATGGGCAAAGTGATATCTGGTTAACAACCGCTAACTTTTTTAAACCTCTTGAGTTTTCCATTTTTGCAACCTTGTACGAAATGCCGTTGTTACGTCAGTGCCTTAATAACCCCCTCAGTGATGAACTCAATCTATGGCGTAATAACCAATTAGATGTTGAAGCTTGGTGTGAAAGCTTAATTGACTCACAAATTTTTCACCCCATCTTTCATCATTGGCTCGAACTGCAAGGCCAAAACACCATGCGCGGTGTACGGATGAACACCTTTGGCTGGTTTGATTTTAAATCCGCCTGGTTTAAACCTTCTGAGGATAACCTAACAAAATATTGATAGTTATGAACAGATAAAATGAATAATAAGGATGTTATTCACTTTTTCTGTGGATATCCATGTGAACAACCTCATGGTAATCAGGGTATATCCCCAAATCACTTTTTTATCAGAAAAAAGAAAAATTAAATAATCACTGATAAATCAAATAAATAAATAACGAGAAATCAGTTTATCCACTGACTATTTTTTTTACTAAAATGCCTAAGACTTCAACTGAGCAAAGATCAAACAACGTTGTATTTATCCACAAGATATGTGCTTAACTTACTCATATTCTGTGACTCTCGTCATAAAAACCGTTTCGTCAAGGCTGTAAATACACACAGTAATCTCGATTTTTCACAGTTATCCAGAAATCCTGTGGATAACCTAGTGCATGATCCTGTGATTATCTTGGGATGAACTTGAATAACCTCTGTAATAATTTATAATTCAGATGAATAAATAACATTATATTCATATATATCATATAGTTAAAAATACCATAGAAAAAGTGTTATACTTCTTAAGTTATATGTATTTCCACTGGCTACTTTTTATACATTACTATTCAAACCATGACGCCATTTATTGCACCGCCACCACCAGATAACGAAGCGACCTTAATGGCCCGAGCGCAAGCTCTTGCTGGCTACACGCTTGGTCAACTCGCCCAACATGCAGCGATCCCTATTCCTCCTGATCTCAAGCGAGACAAAGGCTGGGTTGGCATGTTATTGGAATATTATTTAGGCGCGAGCGCGGGAAGTAAGGCAGAGCAAGATTTCGCCCATATTGGTATTGAATTAAAAACTATTCCTATTGACCGTCATGGTGCTCCACTCGAAACCACCTTTGTTTCTGTTGCACCGTTAACGGGAAATAGCGGCTTAACATGGGAAAATAGCCATGTTCGCCGCAAACTATCCCGTATTTTATGGTTTCCTATCGAAGGGGAAAGGCAAATTCCGCTCTCACAGCGCCGAGTCGCAAACCCATTAATCTGGAGCCCCTCCCCCTTAGAAGAGCAGTTACTACGACAAGATTGGGAAGAGTTAATGGATCTCATTGTGTTAGGCAAAGTGGAAAGTATCACTGCACGTCATGGGCAGGTATTACAGATCCGCCCTAAAGCGGCGAACAATAAAGCATTAACTGAAGCTATTGGTGAGTTTGGTCAACCTATTATGACGCTACCTCGTGGCTTTTATCTAAAAAAGGATTTTACAGGCCCGCTGTTAGCACGGCATTTTAGTTTATCTTAATCAACAAGGTGTCGCCTGTACCAAAGCAGACGATAAAAATTTATCACTGTTTCATTGTAGAAGGTGCACAGATGTTTGAGTGGATACTCGACCCCAATGCATGGATGGCACTTGCCACCCTAACCATATTAGAAATTGTCCTAGGCATCGATAATATTATTTTTCTGAGTATTGTGGTGAGCAAGCTTCCGAGCCACCAGCAAAATAGTGCCAGACGGACGGGCCTTATTGCAGCAATGGTGATGCGCCTTGCGCTATTGGCTTCGATTGCTTGGTTATCACGCCTTACCACCCCACTTTTTACAGTTGCTGACCATGTGGTATCTGCACGCGATCTCATATTATGCGCAGGTGGAATATTCCTTATTTGGAAAGCAAGCCAAGAAATTTTTGAAGTCATTGAAGGAGAAGGTGAAAATAATCTAGCCAATAAGAAAGTGAGCTCATTTTGGGGCGCTATCGTACAAATTGCTTTATTAGACATTATCTTCAGTTTAGATTCAGTGATCACCGCGGTGGGGCTTTCAGACCACTTATTTATCATGATGGCAGCAGTGGTCATCGCTGTACTCATTATGATGCTTGCGGCCAAACCCATTGGCGACTTTGTTGAACGTTACCCTTCCGTAAAAATCTTGGCCTTATCATTTTTGATTTTAGTTGGCTTCACATTGCTGCTTGAAAGTGTTCAAGTCCATGTTTCTAAAGGCTACATTTATTTTGCTATGTTTTTTTCTATGGCAGTGCAAGTTCTCAATATCTTGCGCAGTAAGAAATGGAAAACCAGAAACCAAACTGATTAAGATGGCAATCTAACCGCTTGTTTAGCCGCTAAAATAGCCCCTTCTACCGCTTTTTTTGCTTGTGGGCTATTTTTCCAGCAGCTTGAGCCTGTTAATGCGGCTCCAGAAATTAAAATTTCATCATAGGAGGCTTCACTTAATTGTGCGAGTGAACTAAACCCCATTTGTTCTAAACGGCTAATCACCATGGGGCCAACACCTTTGACAGCCAATAAAATCTGTTTTTCTGATTCGGAAAATGCCATTTGACGATCCTCTTGTGAATGAATTGATATTTATTAAGCGAATATTTTGCATTTTACCTATTTAATACTTTAAAATTGCAACTATAACAATGCCAGTTTTAATAATTATTAACTGACCTATCTTATCACCCATCTGTACCTGCTTTGTGTTAGGAATTCACCATGTATAACGCGCCACTGACCAACCCACATCAACACACGATGCAATTACCTGATAGCCGTCAATTTTGCTGGTTTGAGTCGGGCCCTAAAACAGGCTTTCCTGTTATTTTTTGTACCGGTGCGGGTATGAGTGGTTCATTAGGATTTGGTTTGGATTTACTCGAACAACTGAATATTCGTTTGATTGTTCCTGAACGTGCGGGGCTTGGTGAGTCAACATTTCACCCTGAAAAATCATTAAAAAATTTTGCTATGGATGTTCAAGCACTGTTAGATAAGCAGTCCATTACTCAATATTCTGTCATCGGTTTTTCTCAAGGTGCTGTTTTTGCCATGGCTATCGCTCACTATTGCCAACCTATCTCACTGTCTATTGTGTCAGGGCAAGACCAATTTGAATACCCTGCAACTCGCGCAATACTCAGTGCTGATATCGTGAACATGCAAGAGCAAGCCCTTAACAGCCCTGAAGCGCTGTCTGATTGGCTATTAAAAAATGTCACTGGTGAGTGGCTATTGGCGTTTATTCTTAATTGCAGTGCAGAAATCGACCAACAACTCTACAATGAAGAACATTTCCTTGAGGCATATAGCCATTGCATGCGACGTGCTTTCGCCCAAGGCAACCAAGGATATGTTCAAGACTTATTAATTGCATTGCAGAAATGGGAATTCGCCCCTGAAACGACCTGCGTGCCCGTCTCTTTATGGTATGGCGAACTCGATATGAGCACAGTCCATTCCCCTGATTTTGGCAAAATATTAGCCAGCCGTTTTCCCAATTGCCAACATCATTTATTAAGCGATGAGGGAGGCTCACTACTTTGGACACAAGCGGAAGCTATTTTAGCCGATATTCAGCAGCATGCTGCATAAGCAAAAACCGCGATGAGTTATTCATCGCGGCTATTATTTACACCCTAAATTCACATGAGTGAATTAACGATAGACAATCCCACCGTCAGTCAAAATAGATTGACCAGTAATATAGTCAGAGTCATCGCTTGCTAAGAATGCCACTAGACCCGCGACATCATCAGGGGTTTGAGCACGACCAAGCGCGATCCCTTCAACATATTTTTTGTAAGTTTCACCTTTTGGCGCTCCTGTAATTTCAGCGAAGCGCTCATCGATTTCCACCCACATATCAGTACCAACAATACCAGGGCAATACGCATTCACCGTTATACCTGAGCTTGCGTATTCTTTGGCCGCGGCTTGGGTTAACGCACGAACCGCAAATTTAGTTGCAGAGTACACACCTAACATCGCGAAACCATCATGCCCTGCAATAGAGGATGCATTGATGATTTTCCCTTTATGTTTACGTTCTTGGAATTTCTCGCTCGCGGCTTGAATACCCCACATGGTGCCATCTACGTTAATTTTGAAGATTAAATCCATATCTTCTTGGCGAACATCAGCGATTGGCTTAACTTGTGCAATCCCTGCGTTGTTAATCATTACATCAAAACCACCTAACTCCGCTTCTGCATGAGCCACCGCGGCAAAGACTTGGTCACGCTGACTGATATCTGCAGCAAATGTGGTAACTTTACGGCCTAATGCTTCAATTTCTTTGGCAACATCTTGGAGTTTGTCTTTTTTCAAATCCACCAGTGCGATATCAGCCCCTTCTTTCGCTAAACGCAGTGCGATACCACGACCAATACCCTGCGCTGCACCAGTAACTAAAATAACTTTATTATTTAACGCCATACTTATCTCCTACTGAATAATAGCCAAATTGACTAGTCCACCAATCCTCATAAGTTAACAATAATAACAACAAGTTACAAAGTAATGATTTTTACCTACTATTCCTAACTAATAAAAAACATTTCACTATTGAGACTGTGAATATTTTTTATTTACCAAAGAAAAAGGTATGAATAATGAAATTCGAAGATAATCTTTAATAAAAATCATTCTCAATAAGATAAACAAAAAATGCTATTCCTTTAACTTTGTACGATTAACAAACGATTTAATGAGGTTTGAATATAAAAAAGCCACCGAGTAGGTGGCTTTTGTTCGCGTAAACGTTAAATTGTTTATTTTTTAGCGGCTTGAATATATAACATTTCTAATGCGATAGATGCGGCGGCTAATGCTGTGATCTCAGATTGGTCATAAGCGGGAGCGACTTCCACTAAATCCATACCCACGATATTTAATGACTGTATTCCACGCAATAATTTCAATGCACGATCTGACGTTAAACCACCAATAACAGGGGTTCCCGTTCCCGGCGCAAAGGCAGGGTCAAGGCAGTCAATATCGAAAGTCAGATAAACAGGCATATCGCCAACAATCTCTTTGATCTGTGCAACCATGTCATCCACACTGCGATCATTCACCTGAGCTGCATCCAGTACAGTAAAACCATTGTCGCTGTCATGTTCAGTACGAATACCAATTTGCACTGAATGAGTTGGGTCGATTAGGCCTTCTTTTGGCGCATGATAGAACATGGTTCCGTGGTCAAACTTGCTACCATTACCGTAAGTATCTGTATGTGCATCGAAATGAACTAAGGCCATTTTCCCAAAGTGTTTCGCATGAGCACGCAGCAATGGCAATGTAACGAAGTGGTCGCCACCAAAGGTCAAGCAACGTTTACCTGATTCAAGCAGTTTTTCAGTATGGGCTTGCAGTTTGTCACTCATATCTTGTGCATCACCGAAAGCAAATACCACGTCACCACAGTCAACCACATTTAAACGTTCAGTTAACTTAAAGTTCCATGGCCAGCGGTGGCTTTCCCACGCAAGATTCGTGGAAACTTGGCGAATTGCAGCTGGCCCATGACGGCTACCAGCACGACCAGAGGTTGCCATATCAAACGGTACACCGGTGATCACCCACTCTGCATCTGAGCTATAAGGCTGAAAATTCAGCGGAAAACGTAAGAAACCAAATGCGTTAGAAACCAGTGAGTTATCAACTTGATTACCTAAAGTACTATTAATCATTTCTGTTCCTCAAAACGGGCCGGCCCATTAGCAAGCCCTTTTAATATTCAATTCGAATAGTTTTTACCTAATTAACTTCGCACAGTATAAATAATAAACAAATCATGTTATTTGCACAAAGTTATTATCTGTTCAGTATCTTAATACGTTATGACTCATATAGTGCGCTAAATAGTTCGTGCTGTCGCTAGGCGGCAAAATGAGCCAATCCCTAGGAGCATACACAAGTATGTGACTAGGGTTGGCAAATGCAGCCAACAACGCGACGGTGCGAAATATAACGCGCATTGAGCATTTATTCGTCTTCGAGATAAGTATACCCATACAAACCATTCTCGAACTCTTCGACAAAGTCTTTTTGCAACTGCTCACTCAAACCCGTGCCTTTTACTTGCTCTGTGAAACTTTCTAATAGGACTTCAGGGACTAATTTAACGTATTGCAGCATATCTGCCACAGAATCGCCCTCTTCACTTTGCAAGTAACGCAGGTTACCTTGGCTATCAACCCAGACATCTATTGCGGCAGTATCACCAAATAAGTTATGCATATTTCCTAAAATTTCCTGATACGCGCCAATCATAAAGAAACCTATCATCGGCGGGTTTTCAGGGTCATAAGCCGGCATTGGCATTGTGGTTTCAACGCCATCACCATCAACGTAGTGGTCAATAATACCATCAGAATCACAGGTGATATCTAACAATACCGCACGGCGGTCTAATGGTTTATCTAACCCTTCAATCGGTAATACTGGGAACACTTGGTCAATTCCCCAAGAGTCTGGCAGCGATTGGAATAAAGAAAAGTTCACATAAAACTTATCAGCCATGCGCTCTTGCAGTTCGTCGATGATTGGACGATGAGCACGATTGCTTGGGTCGAGATCTTGCTGGATACGACGGCAAATATTCAGGTATAGCTCTTCTGCCCATGCACGTTGAGTCAGATCTAACACGCCATGTGCATACTGAGTGTGCGCTTCTTGTAAGTCGAATTGGCTATCATGCAACCATTCACGTAATGAACGGCTATTGCCCTGATGCTGCATCGACTCCCAGGTATCCCATAAGGAAATTAATGAACGCGGTGCATCTTCATGTGGCGGTGTTGTTTTGGTAAATTCATTGCGTTCAACCCCAATCACATTGGAGACTAAAACGGTATGATGAGCGGTAAGTGCTCGGCCAGACTCCGTGATCACCGTTGGGTGCGGTAAATTAAACTCTTCACACGCATCCCCAATCGCCCAAATGACGTTGTTGGCGTATTCATTTAAGCCATAGTTGACGGAGCAATCGGATTGAGAACGAGTGCCTTCATAATCAACACCAAGGCCACCGCCCACATCAAAGCACTGGATATTGACACCTAAGCGATGCAATTCCACATAAAAGCGGGCTGATTCACGGACACCAGTGGCAATATCGCGAATATTGGCCATCTGAGAGCCTAAATGGAAATGAAGCAACTGCAAACTATCTAGGCGATTTGCATTGCGTAAAATTTCCACTAACTGTAATACTTGGGTTGCAGCCAAACCAAATTTAGATTTTTCACCACCACTTGCTTGCCACTTACCTGAGCCTTGAGAAGCCAAACGGGCGCGAACCCCTAAGCGTGGCGTGACATTTAAGCTTTCCGCTTCTTTTAACACCATCTCAATTTCAGACATTTTTTCGATAACAAGGTAAACCTTATGACCCAATTTTTCCCCAATTAACGCTAATCGGATATATTCACGGTCTTTATATCCATTACAGACGATAACGGTTTGTGTTTTACCTGCATTCGCTAAAACTGCCATTAACTCAGCTTTTGAGCCAGCTTCAAGCCCTAACGGTTCCCCAGAATTAACTAATGATTCAATGACTCGGCGTTGTTGGTTAACTTTTATTGGATAAACCAAAAAGTAATCGCCTTTATAGCCATAAGACTCACGTGCGCGTCTAAATGCTGCGTTTATTGAACGCAAACGGTGCTGTAAGATTTGCGGGAAACAAAACAGTGCAGGTAAGCGTAAATGCTCCTGCTCTTCTTTAACCTGATTAACGAGGTCAGCTAAATCAACAAAGGTGTCAGGGTTCTCAGGGTTCGGGCAAACACAGACATTTCCGCGCTCATTCACCTGATAGTAACCACCACCCCAATACGCGATGTTGTACGTCTGACGCATTTTGCGAGCGATATTATCATTCATAATAAACTCCTTTATGGAGGGGTGAGTGACGCGTTCTCCTTCCTGATGTATGTCAGTGAAGACATAACACTGCAAGGCAGTTATGTTGGGGAAACGGCAATACTCAGATTTTAATAAAAAGTGCTTAGAACTTCTAAACAGTGACAATATACGACCTTAAGCTGACAGATTAATGACTCAGCCTCGAAGGTGTATTAAAGATGTGACGGTAACTTCGTGATGAAGTAAAGAATGACAGGAAAGTAAATGCCAAAGTCACGCGGCGGTCCGCATATGACGGTTGGATACTGTTATTCAGTAGATTATGGATCATTACCCATTAACCCCCAATATAACTGTTTACCCTTTTAAAATTTCAATGTGGTAGCACTATTTTGGCAGGTTGACCTGTTGATTTAAGCTATATCACCTTATTTTTTATTGAAATTCAAAAGCTTATAAACATTCCTGATAGATAGCAGTCATTTTATATTATCCTGCTGGCATATAACGGGAAATAACAACCATCCGTTACGGTCGCAGTTTATACATCTATTACGCTCAAAAAGCAAAACCAAAATGACTAAATTGCGATAAAACTTTACCTATTGCTGTTTTATGTCCCTATTCGTTTTTTGTATAAATACAGGTAGAAATTTTTACTGTATGGGACTAAAATAGCCGTCTAGATGTTAAAACATCCAATTATAAATTTGCGAATTCTTAAGGTATTAATCTCATGGCTACACATCTCTTTACTTCTGAGTCTGTATCAGAAGGGCATCCAGATAAAATTGCTGATCAAATCTCTGACGCAGTACTTGATGCTATTCTGGAACAAGACCCGAAAGCTCGCGTTGCCTGCGAAACCTACGTCAAAACAGGTATGGTAATGGTCGGGGGAGAAATCACCACCAGCGCTTGGGTTGATATTGAAGAAATCACGCGCAAAACTGTTCGCGAAATTGGCTATACCAGTTCCGAAATGGGCTTTGATGCCAATTCATGTGCCGTTTTAAGTGCGATTGGTAAACAGTCGCCCGATATCAACCAAGGTGTTGACCGTGTTGACCCATCAGAACAAGGCGCGGGTGACCAAGGCCTGATGTTTGGTTATGCAACCAACGAAACTGATGTATTAATGCCTGCTCCTATTACTTATGCACACCGCTTAGTGCAGCGCCAAGCAGATGTTCGTAAAAATGGCACGTTGCCATGGTTACGCCCTGACGCGAAAAGTCAGGTTACTTTCCAATACGACAATAATAAAATTGTGGGTATTGACGCTGTTGTTTTATCTACTCAACATTCTGAAGATATTCAACAAAAAGACCTGCATGAAGCCGTGATGGAAGAAATCATCAAGCCAGTTCTCCCTGCAGAATGGTTATCAAAAGAGACAAAATACTTTATTAACCCAACGGGCCGTTTTGTTATCGGTGGTCCTATGGGTGACTGTGGTTTAACAGGCCGTAAAATCATTGTAGATACCTACGGCGGTATGGCTCGTCATGGTGGTGGGGCATTCTCTGGTAAAGACCCATCAAAAGTTGACCGTTCAGCAGCCTATGCAGCACGTTACGTGGCAAAAAATATTGTCGCAGCTGGCCTTGCAGACCGTTGTGAAATCCAAGTTTCTTACGCTATCGGTGTCGCAGAACCTACCTCGATTATGGTAGAGACGTTCGGCACAGGTAAAGTTGATGAATCACTGTTAATCCAATTAGTTCGTGAATTCTTTGACTTACGTCCTTACGGCTTAATTAAGATGCTGGATTTATTACACCCTATTTACCAACAAACTGCTTCATATGGCCATTTTGGTCGTTCTCAGTTCCCTTGGGAAAAAACGGATAAAGCAGAAGCATTGCGCGCCGCTGCGGGCTTGTAATTACTTTAATAAATAAATTACATACAAAAAAACCCATCATTTGATGGGTTTTTTATTGCTCACAATGAACGATTAATTTTTTTGCGTAAACTGAAAAATTGCCATTCCAGCAACCATCGCTAATGTGAATATTATTCCTTGCGTTAATCCCATTCCTGTTAACAATAATGCAGGCCCTGGGCAGATCCCGGCTAGCCCCCACCCCATACCAAATAACACACTTCCAGTGACTAGTTTTTTATCAATCGTTTGATTTGTGGGTATTTGTAATGGGCAGTTAAGTAGGCTAACAGAACGTTTTTTGACCCATAAAAAAGTCATTCCACTAATTACCATTCCAACGGCCATCGTAATTAATAAAGAAGGATCCCACGTTCCAGTAATATCTAAAAACGCTAAAATTTTTGCTGGGTTTCCCATTCCGGCAATGACTAATCCTAGGCCAAATAATATCCCTGAAATTAATGCGATAAGAATAGGCATTGCTTTATCTCCCTATCCCAAAATGGTTAGCTAGAGCGACAGTCACAAAAGCAACGATCATAAAGAGCAATACTGCAACAATGGAACGACGGGATAACCTTGCCATACCGCAGATCCCATGACCGCTAGTACAGCCACTTCCCAGCCGTGAGCCAAAGCCGACAAACAGCCCAGCTAAAACTAAAATAGGTGTGCTGGTCGCAATGTTAACTTCAGGTGTATACGCCAACCATGTAAATAACATTGGAGCGCTCATCAGGCCAATAATAAAAGCCACTTTCCACGCTGTATCCCCCTTAGTCGGTTTCAACAACCCGCCTAGGATACCACTGATACCGGCAATACGACCGTTAAATACTAATAAAATTGCAGCGGCTAAGCCAATCAACACGCCCCCAACTGCGGCAGACAGTGGCGTAAAATTAGCCCAATCTATGGTCATTTCATTTCTCCTTCACGGGGCAATAAAGCTGATATAACGTATTGAGCAGCGTAAATAATTTCTCATCTGCAATCGCATAGTAAATACGCTTTCCTTCTCGGCGCGTCATCACTAAGCCTTCATTACGCAATACCGTTAATTGTTGAGAGAGTGTCGGTTGTAATATTCCTAGCTGCACTTCTAACTCACTAACGCAGGCTTCACCCTGTGTTAACTGGCATAGTAAAATTAAACGATCTGGATTCCCTAGTGTTTTCAGTAACGAAGCTGTTTCTGACGCGGCCTGCTTCATCGCTAACAGTTGCTGTTCAGAGGTATTATTGTGCATATGTTATGTCTGACATTTATTATATAAAAATACAATATATCTTTAGGTATAATGTATGTCAATTATTGCTTGTTTATGTCCATTACCTTCACGTATCCTTTACCCCATGAAAACAATCCGTGTGCCACTCTTTTTACAGCAACAAGTCATGCGCATATTGCGAGAAAAGCTCGCACTTGCAGAGCACAAACTCGAGCAGCCATTTTCGGAACCAACGGTTAATTACAAGCAACGAGGAACAACCGCGGGGAGTGCTTATTTAAAAGAATGGGAAATCCGCCTTAACCCCAGTTTACTCATCGAAAATACAGAACAATTTATTGATGAGGTTGTGCCTCATGAATTAGCACATCTGTTGGTTTTTCATGTATTTGGCCGCAAAGGTATCGCTCCACATGGCAAAGAATGGAAATGGATGATGCAACATGTACTGGAAGTCACTGCGAAACGTACACACAACTTTGCGGTTACAACAGTAAAAAGTCGAACATTTCGCTACCGTTGTGCCTGTGAAATGACCCATGAATTAACCATACGCCGTCATAACAAAGTGTTACGGGGTGAGAACCAATATTTATGTCGAAAATGTGGGGAAGTGTTAAAACAAGAAGAGATTTCTATCGCTGCGACAGAAAATTAGCTTTTCTGCCGCATCAAGTTTGAGGTGTGCGCTTAAGCAAACTCCGTCATCACTAATTTTGCGATTTCAAAGTAGATAATTAAGCCAGTTCCATCAATAAAAGTCGCAATGAACGGTGCAGAAACAACTGCTGGGTCCACTTTTAACTTCTTCAATACCATTGGAATAATTGAAGAAACAACCGCACTCCACATTGTGATAGCAACGATGGTTAAGCTAACCACAATAGTGACCTCGTGGCCAACACCTAAAATCCACGCACGGATTAATGCTGCACCACCGATAGTCACCGCCACTAAAAATGAGGTGGAGACCTCTTTCTTCAGAACGGTTCCAAGGTTGCGTAAACTCACCTCGCCGAGCGCCATTGCACGGACTAATGTCGATGTAATTTGTGTTCCACTATTACCGCCTGTACCAATCAACAGTGGAATGAAAAACGCTAACGAAATCGCTGCTTCGAGTTGTTCTTCAAACGCTTTTAACACTGTTCCTGTATACGCTTCGGCCACAAATAGCATCAACAACCAAACGACACGTTTACGCCATAGAGTTACAGGGCTTGTCGTTAAGTAAGGCTCATCTAACGGGGTGGTCGCGCCTTGTAACTGCGCATCAAGTGTATTCTCATCTTCAATCAGTTCGGCGATATCTTGCGGACGCAAAACACCCATTAATTTGCCAAATTGCACCACAGGTATCATATCTAAACCGCTATGATTAATCAGATCATAAACATCATGACGCGACTGTTCCGGGGCAACAGAAAAATAATTGTGTCGCATGATATCAGACACTAATAAATTTTCAGGTGAAGCTAATAATGATTTGACTGAAAGAATACCATTTAAATAATTGTCGTTGTCGACAACAAATAAATAGGTTGGGATTTGCTCGCCATCAAGATGCTCAATAAGATTTTGTTTCACGCAAGCTATTGAGTCCGCGACAGATACTGGCAAATATGATTGGCTCATATAAGCACTTACTGTTGCATCATCAACTTTTGGTGATTGTGTATTATTGTCTTTGAGGCGTGCGCCTTTCATTGCGGACTGAGCAATAGCAACTGCTCCCGCTTTGTTCTGGGTAGTGAATGTCATTTTTTAGTCCCTATTACTGTTGGTTACTCAAACAGTACTCACATAGGGGCGAAACCAGATGAGAGAATGCAAAAGCTATCTCTTCGTCTCGGTTTTAGCACTATACAACGTATCCTGACTTTAGCAGGAAGTTACATGGGGATATACCTTCGGTCGATATATCCTGTCCTGATCTTGGGCGTCTCTCGACGTCGTCAGATCAGTAACCTATGTTTGTATAGGAGCCTCGCCTAACGAGATACTGCACTTTGGATGCGGCGCGAATTATACCCACTGGTGAATTAATTGCCACCCTATATCTACGTTTTTTTACGCATGGGAAACTTATTGTTTAAGTTCTGTTTAAGTTCATATGAATTACATCCACATAATGTAATAAAATGTAACTAATAATAAAATTAGATATTCAAATTAAAATAAATATATTTAGTTACTTCCCTACAACCAATCCTTGGATAAATAAAAGTAAGATCTGTAATATTATTTAACAAATCTTATCGATAATTAGTCAAAACTTATCCTTCTATTTACCTTACAATACAAAAATAACAACATAAAGGAGTAAGCATAATTAAATATAAACAATACGCTCTATAAGAGTAGATGCAATAACTAATGCCAACTGCCAATTGGTTTTTTATATTAACAATGTGCAAATAAACAAATAATGAAATAAGAAAATACACTTATGTCGCTATTTAAATCGACATTGTTATTGGAAAGCATTTTTTTAGATTGTTAATATTTAATATCAAGCATCAATTTAGTATTAAATATTACGGGAATTATCTTAGAATATTTTTTATTTTATTTAACAGTGAAAGTTTTATTATGGATAAAGTAATTGTTGGGATGTTAACAAATTTAACATTTCGCGTAAACGATGAAATCAAAATTGCAGCTATTTCCGCTTTAGGTGATTTCAAAGCAACGATTGAATATAATGATGCCATCATTCGGATCATAGAGTTATGTCAAGATCCAAACAAAGAAGTGGCTGTATCAGCGATTAATACACTGAGTAAGCTATCTATTTATTTTTTACGTGGTTCACTACCAGAACATTAATTACACTCTCATTCTGAGTACTGTAAATAATTACTATGATCTATTTTATAATACTGTCCCATTAATAATCTAATGAGACAGTTTGCGTATATTAAATGGTTTTACGCTATTTCAGTGTTACCTTGTAATTGGCAGCTGCAAGCTAAAACATAACCTTCAGCGATTTCTGCTTCAGTTAATGTCATTGTGCTTGTTGTTGTGTATTTCCCTGATAGCACTTTTGTTTTACAGCTTCCACAAACCCCTGCTCGGCAAGCCGCAATAACGGGCTGTTTATTTTGCTCCAGTGCAGATAATAAAGAAGTACCTACTGGGACTTTAAAATCGACCAATCGTTGGCGAATTTTTAACGTAAGAATATCTTCACTATCAACAATATCTGGTTCAGTAGAAAAACGCTCCATAAAGAAATGTTCAGCAGGAACACCTAAATTCGCAGCAAATTGCTGTGCATTTTTCATATAAGGCACTGGCCCACACGTCATTACAATTCGTGAATCAATATCGGGTACTAAAGCTTTTAGTTTCTCTTCAGTTAAACGCCCTTGAGCAACATCGCCATTATCGGGAGTTTCTGGCATGACACACAATTGCAACCGTTCTGGGTATAACCGAACCAGCTTTTGCCACTCCTGCGCAAAAATAACTTGCTTATCATCGCGAACATTAAAGAGTACTTTTACATGAGAACTCGGACGATTCACCATCAGCCAACGAGTCATTGACATAATCGGTGTCACACCACACCCTGCTGCTAACATCAAATACTGAGTATTTTTTAGATTAGCACACGTGAATTCCCCTTGCGCTTCAGAAAGCCAAAGATAGTCACCCTCTTTAACCGAACGTGTTAACCAATTTGACCCTTGACCATCATCTAAACGCCTGACTGTAATGGATATAAATCGACTTTGCCCGGGTGATGATGAAAGAGTGTAAGCACGCATGACATCATCACTATTTTTAATACTGACCAAGGCATATTGACCAGGTGAATATGTATAAAAATCATGATTGATAAGATTGATTGTCCAGACATCCGATGTTTCTTGGATAATCGAATGAACTTGCATTCTATTTGGACATAAACTGCTTGGCATGGTCATCGCGCTACTCCTTTAAAGGGGGTCGCAGCCCCCGTCTTTCACATCGTTTTTAAGCTTTTTCTATCGTTTTATTGATCATGCAGGTAAGATTTCTGCCAGATCTTGCTCAACCGTCGTAATACTACGCATGCCAAACTTCTCATTTAGCACATTTAATAAGTTTTCAGTTAAGAAACCCGGTGCTGTTGGGCCGGTATAAATATTTTTCACACCCAACGCTAACAATGTTAAGAGGATAACGATCGCTTTTTGCTCAAACCAAGACAGAATCAAACTCAATGGCAAATCATTAATACCACAACCAAGTTTTTCTGATAGATTCACTGCAAGCATGATTGCAGAATACGCATCGTTACATTGTCCTACATCCAGTAAGCGTGGCAGCCCTTCTAATGTACCGAAATCTAATTTGTTAAAACGATACTTACCACAAGCAAGTGTCAGGATTAAGCAATCTTCAGGCACACTACGCGCAAAATCTGTGTAATAGCTACGCTCACCGCGGCTACCATCACAACCACCAACAAGGAATACGTGACGTAATTTTTTCTGTGAAACTAAATCAATCACCGCATCTGCCGCGCCTAGCAGTGTTTGACGACCAAAACCAACGGTAATTTTGTGCTCGATTTCAGTATACGGGAAACCGGTAAGCGACTGAGCTTGAGCTATCATTGCAGAAAAATCATCGCCAACTAAATGTTTTGCACCAGGCCAACCCACAATACTACGCGTCCAGATACGGTCTTTATAATCTCCAACATCAGGGTCAATGATACAGTTAGAGGTCATCAAGATAGACCCTGGGAATTTTGCAAATTCCACTTGCTGATTTTGCCAACCGCTACCATAGTTACCGACTAAATGAGAGTATTTTTTCAGTTCTGGGTAACCATGTGCTGGCAGCATTTCACCGTGAGTATAAATATTGATACCCGTACCTTCGGTTTGCTCTAACAGCATTTTTAAGTCTTTCAGGTCATGGCCTGAAATCAAAATACATTTCCCAGCGACTGGGCGAACGTTGACTTCCGTTGGTGTTGGGTGACCAAATTCACTCGTTTCACCTGCATCCAGAATTTCCATGATCTTGAAATTCATCAAACCAATTGCCATGGCATTATCAAGCAGCTCATTCATATCTGATGGCAATGTTCCAAGCCAAGCCATAATTTCATGATATTGACCATAAACATCATTATCATACTGGCCTAAAACATGGGCGTGTTCCATATAGGCTGCTGCACCTTTTAAGCCATACAGGCATAACATACGTAAACCGTGAATGTCTTCACCGACTTCAGCTTTATCAATATCTAATGAAAATTGAGCCGCCTGTTCCTGCAAGGTTGGAATATCAGTCCCATTTAATTGCAAATTAATTAATGGGTGATTGAAAGCCACTGCACTATTCACAGATAGGCAATGTTTGATTAATTTATCACGTAAATAAATAGCTTCACGGGCATAACCAATAATACGCTCTGAATCAAAGTTGACGTTGGTTAAGGTAGAGAAAAATGCGCGCGGAGCAAAACTATCAATATCATGGTCAATAATACCCAGTGAGCGAGCAGTGACTGCGCTTGCAGATAAGCTTTGCAATACAGCAACTAATAAATCTTGTAGGTCAGATGTTTCTGCTGTTTTACCGCACATACCCTGCGCGTATGCACAGCCATTTCCAGCTGGAGTTCTAATTGTTTGTTCACATTGCACACAGTACATGTTGTTGGCCTCTTAAAGTTGCATTTCAAATACAACATTAAGACTACGCTCTTTATTAGAATAAAAAAGTGGAATTATTCGTTATCTAACGGTTTATTGATCTATATTAATATTCATTGCAAATGAGAACTATTAACAATATTAAAAGTATGCTATTCGTGCTGATTAATTTTATTTTTCACCTTTCTTGCTTAAATTCCCTATTTTGCATTTTATTTTATTCCTGATAACGTTCTTACGATAACTCTTGTTATACTTACCTATAAGTGTTTGTTATTCCATCGTATAAAGAGAATCCAATAAAGATGAGCCAAGTAAATTCAGTAAGTAAATCTATGATGAAAAATAGATTGCGGATTTTTAAACGGTTAAAAGAGTCAGATAAAACACCTGTAAAAATCTTACTACTCGCCGCACTGATTGGTGCAGCAGTCGGTCTTATCGGCTCACTATTTGAATTAGGAACAACTTGGATTAGCAACTATCGCATTCAATCGGTGAGTGAATGGGTTGCCCCTAAATGGTTGATGGTTGTGGGGATGTTTTTTATCTCTGCACTTCTTGCCATGTTAGGTTACTACCTTGTTAAACGGTTCTCTCCTGAATCAGGTGGGTCTGGGATCCCAGAAATTGAAGGTGCATTACAGGATTTACGCCCTGTAAGGTGGTGGAGAGTCATCCCGGTTAAGTTTATTGGTGGATTAGGGACATTGGGCTCAGGCATGGTATTGGGACGAGAAGGGCCAACCGTGCAACTTGGTGCGAACCTTAGCCAAATGTTCTATGATTTATTTCGTTTAAAAGACAATGAGTCACGCCATACGTTGCTTGCCTCTGGTGCTGCCGCGGGTTTATCCACTGCATTTAATGCCCCTTTAGCCGGTATTTTATTTATTATTGAAGAAATGCGTCCACAATTTAAATACAGTTTAATTTCAATTAAAGCGGTATTTATCGGTGTTGTTACCTCCACGATTGTCTATCGGTTAATTAATGGGGAAGCTATTGTATTAAATATTGGCCAATTTTCTTCTGCGCCAATGAATACTTTATGGCTTTATTTAATTTTAGGATTAATGTTTGGTGTCATCGGTATCTGTTTTAATGGCTTTTTATTGTACTTACAAAGCAAATTTTTAGCATTTTACCAAAATAAAATTTCTCGCTTTGTCTTGATGGGCGGGTTAATTGGTGGTGCCTGTGGTGCAGTTGGTGTTTACCTGCCTGAAATTGTTGGTGGTGGTTATTCAGTGATCCACCAGATGGTTGCAGGCCAATTCACCATCACATTGTTATTCATATTTTTTGCTTTACGGTTTTTGACTTCAACGATCAGCTTTAGCTCTGGTGCTCCAGGGGGCATTTTCTCCCCTTTACTCGCCCTTGGGACCTTATTTGGTGGTGTTTTCGGCTATGCTGCCCTCGAAATATTCCCTAATTACCAAATTGAAGTGGCTACTTTCGCTATTGCTGGCATGGGAGCTTTATTTGCCGCAACCGTCAGAGCGCCATTAACGGGAATAGTTTTAGTTTTAGAAATGACAAATAACTACCAGTTAATCTTACCTATGATTATTACCTGCATTGGCGCCACAATGGTGGCTCAATTTTTAGGTGGCAAACCGCTTTACTCTGTGTTGTTAGAAAAAACCTTAGCCCGTAGCGAAAAAGAAACCGCTCCCCCCGCCACTGACAAACCTTAAATAGTAGAAGTAAAAAGAGTTGCCGACAGTGGCAACTCTTTTATTAAGATAACCTATGCTAATTTCTTACTTATTTTTTCTTGGCAATGAGTGTTGCAAAGTTTAATTTAATACGGTTACCTTGTGAATCCGTGCGATGTAAGTGACCAGGATTTTCATTATATTTCAAAATATCCCAATCTTTATAGTACCCTTCTAGCTCGCCTGGTTTTAAGAAGCATTTGAATGGCACTAAATCCAGTGGTGCATCTGGCGTTTCAACAGCACACACAATAACGTTAACTCCCCCTGGCAGAGTATGTTCTTGCATATTAGTAATAACATTGGCAATTTTTTCTCTTTGCAAGAACATCAGTACAACAGTGGAAATAATAAGTTCGTAATCCTCTTGTATCTGGTGACTATTAATGTCGTAAACCGCTGTATGAATATTTTCAACTCCGGCTTGTTTTTTAACAAAGTCAATCGCTTGGATATGTTGAGGGTTAATATCTACAGAGGTCACGTCGTACCCCTGCAAGGCAAGATAAAAACTATTGCGGCCCCGTCCTGAACCTAAGTCCAATGTTTTACATGGCTTACTAAAGTGATTCTCACACAAATAGCGCACTTCTGAATGTGGGGTCGTTAGCCCGTGCTCTTTATAAAATTTCAGTTCTGATTTGCATAAAAAATCGAGTTGGCACTCCATGTCATCACTACACGCGGAAATGCGGTGCCAAACCTGAGGCTCAATAATAGGCGGTTGGTTATGAATATCAAAGGTAAAATGTTGCTCGCTGCCATCTTCATTAAAAATGATAAAGTCTAAAGAGCCTTTTAGCACTTTCAACTGTGCGTATGTATCCTCTTTTGTATTATGGCGCTCTTGGAACATTAACGGTAAGGAATTTTTATTCCAAACTGGCATAGTTTTGTAACACACGAGATCATTCATATCATCACCACCAATAAGTTGCATTTTAAATACATCTTATACCGTTAGTTTGCTATCTGCAAAATATTCATGAATAAACTATCGAGGACTTGATTCATATCAACCCCCTAAAGGTAAAGAAGGCTGATATGCTTTATAAGCGATATTAATAACTTAATTGTTCCGCGCTTAATCCTAAGAATTCAAAAGGTTTTGAAACGACATAACTGTTGGTCGCATCCCCTGAATAGATATGGCTCTGCTCTTCACCAAGGTCCAATTTCTTCACTTTTCCCGTTTCAGCCGAAAAGTCAATTTTTGCTAAATCAGTCCAAAAAATATTTGGCGTTAATGCCGATTCAAAAAAGTAGAGCTGGCGTTTATGGTCAACTAATGTTCGCCAACGTGTAGATGAAATTTCAGGCGAACTTTCGGACGTCAATCCGTAAGGAACGGACACATTACGTACCACACTGAAAACGCTAGCTACCGCTTTATTAGGCGTTGTTTTTTGAGGGATTGCATTAATATAAAACTGAGCGCGAGCAAATCTATCAGCGGAGCGGTTAGTCCCCGGTAACATGACAGTGCCACCAATACCTTGCCAATATTCCTGCATTGCTAATTGCTTTTCATAAGCCGGTGAGTTAGTCATCACTTGATATTTGCGGCTATGATGAATGACCTGCTTACCATCAATATATTCAATAATTGCGCTATCGCCACTCGCATCTGATAATGATAAATGCAACGTTGCTAGTCTATCTTGTCCTGGAACATTATCCGTTGCGACGACAAGTGGATTTTTTTCTAGGTCAGCTACCGCTTCTTCTACTGTCGCATAATTATCTAGAACATATTGCGCCCATAAAGATATCGACAATGCAGGTTGCTTGTTATCGAGTTGAGGGTATTTTGATTCCGCAAGCCAGAGTAAATTAGCAACAAGGCCTTCCTCGTTCACTCCATCAGTCGTTGAAATGTCATAACCCGAGGCTATCACACTACCGTATTTTGATTTCCATTTTAAAGAGTTAGGCCCTGCAATACCGTCACGCTCCATGCCTCGAGGAAAGATCCATAGATTGGTACCAATATCGTATTTCCAATCCATTGTTCTTCCGGTCATTATTTGTTCATTTTCACCTAAATAAACAACTCGAGTACAAGCTTGGCTAACTGTAATCGGCATTGATATCGCTGCAGTTGCGGCAAGTGCTACGATACTTTTCTTAATAAATTGCATGCCATCTCCAAAATAGTTAAAAATAAATTTACATAATAAGCATACTACATAAATACGAACTATTTATGCTCAAAGAATAATGTATTAAAAAAAGTGCGATTAACACAATGAAATATAATAAATAATGACACAAAAGGGCACCCATATTAACCAGTGCCATTTTGCGAGAAAGAATTAATTATTTACTGATGAAAATAAAGAACGTAACAATGCGGCTTTTTTCGGATTATCTGGAATCGATAATATTTCATCATAAAAGCTGATAGAAATACGGCAAGCTAGTGCAGGAGATTTCTTCCCAGCCTCTAAATTCCCAAGGATTGCAGTATCTGCACCATACTTTGCAGAAAGACCGCTAGCAAGTTGCGTTAACTCATCCGAATACTCTTTAGAGGACATCAACGTCTGTCTTACGCCTTCCTCACTGGAAATTAAGAGTTCATTAGTTGCCTGAATTTGCTTCAGCAAAACAGCTTGGCTTTTTTGTGGCGGAATAATTTCTGCTGTTTCTCTTAGGTGCGGAAACAATGAATAAAAACATGTTTTTCCTGTTGGATCTTCTTCCAATAAGACTTTCAGGTAATCATTCACTCTACTGGTAAAATTAATCACGGAATCATCAGAGGCATATTCCATTCGTTCGAGTACTAACTTCATGACATTTCCAACAACCTGATCAAACAGTTGGCGGCGTAAGTCTTCATTAGCTGGGTCGTACTGTGTAATTAAGTGCTCAAAACTTTGGTAGGTTTCAGGGCTTATTTTCTTAACCGTCGCGATAATCGGCAGTTCTTTTTCTACTTGAGCAAGTGCTTCTGAATGAATGGCACTATTATTTTCTGTAGATAACACATTGTTATCTTTACTTAACCAATAAAAACCGAATGCAAATGCAATAAAAATAATGCTAACAATTAATGCGGTTTTACGTGAGTTATTTGTATTCAAAGTTACCCTGCCTTTTCTTGGTAAAACGGTTCCCCACAAACACTTTCAAGCTGATTATAGATTGCAAAACTAATTGAATATAATGTCATGGCATCTAAAAGCGCTAATCCATGAATTGATCTATAAAAAGTGATAATGCTTATTTTAGCTTGTATCAAAGTCGTCTAGCTATAGGAATAAAGGAAATTGCGAGGTTAAGACGAGGGAATTTGCCACAAAGAAGCAATTTATAATACGTTGGATATAAAAAAACCTTCAGGATTCGAAAGCCCGAAGGTTTTTTATGGCAAAAATCTTATTTAACTTGAACACCTTCAACTGAAATTAACAGTTGTGCTTCTTGAGATTTAGGCCCCAAATCAGATTTGATGTTAAATTCTTTCAACTTGATATTACCTTGAGCTTCAAAACCTGCACGGTATCCACCCCAAGGATCTTTACCTTCGCCCATTAATTTAGCATCTAACGTAATCGGTTTAGTGACACCGTTTAACGTGAAATCACCCGTTATTTTGTATGCTTCACCGTCTTTCTTCACTTCTGTTGAAACGAATTTCGCTTCAGGGAATTTTGCTGCATTTAAGAAATCACCACTGCGTAAATGTTTATCACGCTCTGCATGGTTAGTGTCAATGCTGCCAGTCTTGATAGTCACTTCAACTTTATCTTTTGATGGATCTTTTGCATCATAAGTAAAAGTCCCATCAAAGTCTTTAAAACTACCATATACCCAGCTATAACCTAAATGCTGAATACGAAATTCAATAAACGCGTGTTGGCCTTGCTTATCAAATTGGTAAGTTTCTGCTAATGCTGAACCTGCCGTTAAAAAAAGTGCACCAGTAGCCAGACCAAGAACCGTTTTCTTCAACATAATTATCTCCACGTTACTTATCGGGGTTAAAACCCAATATTCTTTTTAATGTAATATCACGATCAAAAAAGTGATGTTTAAAAGCTGCAAAAGCATGCAACACTGATAATAAAACCACTGCCCAAGCTAAATATAAATGAACTTCACCTGCGGTATCCGCTTGTGTTGCAGCACCAGTAAATAGTGCAGGTACATCAAACCAACCAAATACACTGATAGGCTGTCCATCAGCGGTTGAGATTAAGTAACCGCTGATCAAAATACTGAATAAAATAATATAAATCAGAATTTGAACAATAATAGAGCTAGCTTTCGTTAATTTACTGTAGCTTGCTAATGGCTTCGGTGGCGGTGAAATAAATCGCCAAATCACACGAAATGCCATAACAATAAATAATAATATTCCTATACTTTTATGTATCTCTGGAGCTTGATGATACCAACTATCATAATAACCTAGTGTCACCATCCATAAACCTAAAGCGAACATTCCATATACGACAATTGCGACCAGCCAATGTACGAGCAAAGAGATATGCCCATAGCGGCTTGCATTATTTTTCCATTGCATGATAAAAACCATTTAGAGAAGAAGGTAATATTTTATTAACTAAGCCGTAATAATCATAAGGTGAAATTAATTTTATTCCTATCCCAAAGTTAAACAAATATTTTGTTGAAGATATTCAAATACGATCAACATAATAAAAAATAGATTACTATTTGATTTTGTCTAGTTTTAATTATAAAAGTTGAATAAAGATTCTTCCACTTTTGTAAATGGTCGTAACTAAATACTTAGTTCATTTATTTATTAATTTCAATTAAATCTAACTTATTCCTAATAGATATAAGCTATTTTCGATAAAATAACATTTGTAGGTCTGCCTTTTTCCCCATACATTGGTATTCTTCCTTTTAACATTGCGAACTGACTGATAGGTTAAATACTATGTATAAACTTTGGATAGCAAATAAAAACTACTCTTCATGGTCATTGCGCCCATGGGTTTTACTAAAGGTATTACAAATCCCGTTTGAAGAAAATTTGTGTTTATTTGAAAACGGTAAAAGCAGCCATGAAAAATTCAGTCGTTTTTCCCCTACCGGTTTAGTCCCTTGTTTAATCGATGAAAACCAAACAATATGGGATTCTTTAGCCATTTGCGAATATATTGCAGAAGACTTTCCTCAAGTCTGGCCAAAAGATCGCAAAGCCAGAGCATGGGCTCGAAGTGCTAGCGCAGAAATGCACTCAGGTTTTAGTGCACTACGCCAGCAGTGTCCTATGGATGGTGCTCATAATGCACCACTTAATAATATTTCAATTGAATTACAAACTGACTTAAACCGCTTGCAGAAATTATGGCAAGATGGGCTAAACCAATTTGGTGGCCCTTGGCTTGCAGGTAGTGAATTTACGGCTGTAGATGCTTTTTTTGCACCAGTTGCCTTCCGAATTCGCAGTTATCACTTACCTGTAAACCCAGCGGCTAAACAATGGGTTGACCGAATTTTAGTTTTACCCGCAATGAAAGAGTGGCATGAAGCCGGCTTACAAGAGCCGAATATTGAGCATTAAAATGGGCGAATAAGGAGGCAATATGTGCCTCCATTTTATTTGATTAGAAAAAAATCACCTGCTCGAACATCAAAATTAATATTTAACCAATTTGCTGGCTATTCAAACCACGATAGGTTATTTAACAGACAATTAACCGCCTATAGCTTTTCATCCCAAGGGTCTGACGTCATCACGTCGCCAAGTGGTGTATGTAATGTAACTTGTTCATTTTTAAACCACTCAGCTAATGAAAACCCACCTTTAGGGGTTTCGATATGAATATCAATTGGGCAATAAGGAGTATTCGCCTTAATAGCAAACTCAGCAAAATCCTCTTTTTCTTGAGGATGTGGGCAGCGAATGACCACATCAAGGTCGCAGTCTGACAACATACTTTGGATATCTGTCGCTAAAGTGTAAGCACAACTCCCTGTAACTCCCCATTGCCAAGGCCATTTAGTCTGTGAAATTATCCATAAAACTTGAACTGGCGGTAATGCAATAAACATAGAACGTTGTAATTCAACTGAATTAGCAACCAGTGACTCAACATTCATAATGTGAGTGATCGCCGATTTTTCAATCTGAGTGGTCACACGTTGATGTGGTTTTATGCCTCTGATAGCAACTGTTAGCTTGTTATTTTCTGCTTTATCTCGATAAACAGTTAGAGGGAGTTTATTATTCCACTGTGAGGCGACCCATTCTGGAAGTGTATCTAGCGCAACGTCTTCATTACTACCAACCCAAACAAAATCATGCGGATTAATTATTTGCATTTTATTCCCTTTATGATTGCTACGACTGCTCACCCCTATTATGCCTTTTTTGTCACATAAAAACAGAATATCGCAACCAACAATTTCACTGATGCCATTTAATGATAACTTGTCATAAATACTGAGTTTTCACCTTGAAATTTCATACCATATATTATCTAATTATGTTGTTAATTAATAAGTTAGGTATCTTTTTTTGAGCATCGCATTATGAGAACGTTTCCTGCTATCCACGATGGCGTTATTTTTACCAGTTGTATGTTTTTTAGTGCCGCAACCGCTTTTGTGATTTTAGATGCACAAGCCGCAATGTGGGCAACATTCTCAACACTGTATTCATTCAATTTATTTAATGCGGCAAAAGAATATAAAAACTATGCCTACACGGCTTGTTGTTTGTTGATGATTTTAGTGGCTATTTTTATTGGCGATACCTTACGTCTCGGTACAGCATATTATATTTATCTCGCTATTTTTTCGTTCATTTATTACCAACTGTATGGCACAGATCCCGCGATGGATTTAACCATGAAGTTTATGATCATCATGTCAACAATTGGGACCATATTACCTGATATATCGAAGAGCTTAGCGTTAGGCTTTATTATTGGCAGTGGAGTCACGTTGATTACGTATTATGTCCTTAGCCATAAAATGACACGCCATAGCGTAATTACGAGTGCTTTAGTTGAACAAAATTTGTTTACCTTAAGAAAAAACATTATTCCACGTTCAATGATTTATACTTTCGGGTTATTACTCACACTAGCCATTCCACGCAGTATAGATCTAGGGCACTTTTATTGGACATTACTGACCTTCGTTTTTGTATTGCACCCAAAATCACAAAGTATCGTTAAAATTACTTTGCAGAGGGTCTTAGGCAGCCTCATTTCTGTCTTATTACTATATTTTCTGTTCAATTTACCCTTTATGCCATACATCGGTTTAATTGCAGTTGTGGTATTCGCCTTTTTAATGCCAATGAGTTTTCATCACGGATATACATTTATGACGTTTGTCGTGACAAGCTTAATTTTGTCCATTCTTGAGCTCGTTGTATATTGGCGTCACCCAACCTATGAACTATTGTTTGACCGCGTTCTTGAAACTGCCTTAGGGGGAGCCATCGCCATTATGACGAGTATTATCTTGAAGTTATTTAGAGAAACAAAATAAATTTAGGTATAAAAAAAGCCGGTAAATA